>DATBQV010000413.1:0-4738 GCA_036560625.1 Gemmatimonadales bacterium | reverse complement strand
GAGCGGCACCGAGCGATAGAACAGGTTCACGCCGTGCGCCCGCGTCATCGTCTCGGTCTCGTCCGCGTTGGGCATGTAGGCCTCGACGGCAATGGCGTACTTCTCGCGAACCGTGTCCATCAGATCGTACGTCTCCTGGTGCAGCCGGCCGGTGTCGATCGTGAACACGCGGACCTTGGGATCCACCCGCCACGCCATGTCCAGCAGCACCATCCCCTCGGCCTGGAAGCTGGTGCAGAGCGCGATGCGCGACCCGAATCGCTCGAACGCCCACGCCAGCAGCGCTTCGGGCGGCTGATCGTCGAACTCGACCGCCAGCTCACCGGCTTCGGCATCGTCGAGCAGGTCATCCGACATCGACGGCCTCCGCTCGGCTGGAGTCCCGACGACGGAGCCTGGCCCGCGCGTCGTCCAGCGACACGTTGGCCGCCACCGCCACCAGCCGCTCATCCGGTTGCCGGTCGGTGAACGCCTTGAACGGCTCGCCGCTGGACCGCTCGGTGATCCAGAGCCGGATCAGCCGCTCGATGTGCACCGCCGCGTCTTCCGCCGGCACCCGGCGCACGAGCGGCGCGCCGATCGCGGCGGTGGGTCCCTGACCGCCACGCAGGTACAGATCGTACGCCTCGCGCTTTTCGCCCCGCTCGGTCCGCTCGCGGAGCGTCGTGCCCTGGAGCCCGATGTCGCCGATCCAGTGCTGGGCGCAGGCGTGCGGGCAACCGTCGAGATTGATGCGGAACCCCTCGATCTCGGCGCCGAAGGTGGCCTCGAGATGGTCCATGATCTGGACGAGTCGAGGTTTCGTGAGGGAGACCGCGAAGTTGCAGAGGGGTGAGCCGGTGCACGCGATGCTCACCGCGCGCAGGCGGTTCACGTCGAGCGGGAAGCCGATGGCCGCCAGCTCGCGTACCGTGGGCTCGACCTCCGCTGTCGGCACGTGCGTGAGAATAAAGTTCTGCTCGCGCGTGAGCCGGATCTCGCCGCCCAGACGCTCCGCCAGATCGGCAAGCCGGAGCTGCTGCGGGCCGTTCACGAGGCCCACGGTCACCGGGACGGCGATGTAGTAGAAGCCGGACGTCTTCTCCGCGTGAACGCCCGGCTCGTGCCCGCCGGGCAAGGGCTCGACCGACGGACCGTCCTCGAGCGCCCGGCCGAGACGGACCTCGACCAGGCGGCGGAACTCCTCCGGCCCGACGTCCTCCATCATGAACTTGATCCGGGCCTTCACCCGCGAGAGCCGGTACTTGAGCGTGTCCTTCCAGACGTCGAGAATGGCCCGGAGCACCGGCACGGCATCGGTCGGTTCGACGAAGACGCCGAGCCCGCGCGCGATCCGCGGCACGGAGGAGAGGCCGCCCCCAACGCGCACCGCGAAGCCCAGCCGGCTCTGGTACCGGACGCCGATGAGCGAGATGCAGTTGATCTCCGGCAGGGTGCAGAGATGCGGGCACGCCGTGATCGTGATCTTGAGCTTGCGCGGGAGGTCGGCGTAGTCGCGGTTGCCGTCGAAGAAGCGCGCCGCGTCGCGGAGCACCGGCGTCACGTCGAACAGCTCGGCGGCATCCACGCCGGCCACGGGGCAGCCGGTGATGTTGCGCACCGTGTCGCCGCAGCTCCCGGCCTGATTGAACCCGGCGGCGGTGAGCCGGGCGAACACGTCGGGCAGCCGCGACAACTCGAGCCAATGAAGCTGGATGTTCTGGCGGGTGGTGATCTCGCCGTAGTCGCGGCCCAGCTCGGTGGCGAGCCGGCCGATCGTGCGGAGTTTCGCGGGCGTGAGCAGGCCGCCGGGCGTCTTCACCCGGAGCATGAAGTACCCGGTCTTGGGCTTGTCGTGGTAGAGGCCGTACCACTTGAGGCGGACGATGTCCTCCTCCGCCACGCCCTCATAGCCCTGCACCGCGAACCCGGGCAGCTCGTGGATGATGTCGAGCGGCGACTTCTCGAACTTGAGTCGCTCGGTCGAATTTCGTCTGAGCACGTGTTCGCGCGTGATCGCGTCCGTCACTGACTGCTCCGTTCCGTCACTGCCGCTCCACCTCGCGCAAAAAAGAAAGAGGCCCGGGGGAGCGTTCCCCCGGGCCTCTCGTTCGGTCCCGACGGCGCTCCGCACACATACTGCCGGAGCCGTCGGGGATCTTGCTGCCGCTACGCTCGCCTATGCGCAGGCGCCGCGCGCGGTCCCGTTCGGGCTCCGTGGCGACAACAACACGCGCAAGTCGGACGTGCGGTGATTCTCGGCATCGTGCATCTATATACGCCCCCGCCGGGCGCGATGTCAACCGGACCGGACCCGCGGATCACGTTGCGACGTGCATGATTACGCGGTCGATCCCCACATTCCCGTAGGAATCGCCGGCGTCGGGCCGCCGCCGGTCGCCCGAATCGCAGGGGCCTAAGAGCCGATCGCAAGGGCGCTTCGGCGTGGGCCGGCCCGGTCCCTCCCCGTCGTCGGCCGAGGGCATCGGACTTGCCCCCTGCCCGGGCGTGACCACTCCCCGGACCACAGCCGGTGCCGTCGCCACGCCGGCTGCCGCCACCACGGCCGTCACCGCCTCGCCCGAGGCCGCCGAGACGCCGCTCGGCGGTCTCGACCGGCGGTGGCTCTGGCGCGTGCCGCTCCTCCTCTGGCTGGGCTGGACCGGGTGGCGCTACCTCGCCGACCCCGACTACTGGAGCATCTTCTCCGGGATCATCTTCGGCTCCCACGAGTTCGGCCATCTCTTCTTCGCGCCGTTCGGCGAGCTGCTGATGGTGGCCGGCGGCAGCCTGATGCAGCTGCTGGTGCCCATCGGGGCCGGCGCGCTGCTGCTCGCCCGGCGCGACTGGTACGGCACCGCGGTCTCCGGCTGCTGGCTCTCGTTCAGTCTGAGCAACCTCGCCGTCTACATCGGGGACTCCGTGGCCCAGGAGCTGCCGCTCGTGAGCTTCAGCCCCGACGGCGGCGAGCACGACTGGTACTACCTGCTGAACCGGTTCAACCTGCTGAGCTACGATCTCCACATCGCCATGCTGACGCGACGCCTCGCGTTTGCCGTGCTCGCCGCCTCGTTCATCTGGGGACTCTGGATCGCGCTCCGCGCCGCTCCCCGCCCCGTCGCTTCGCCCTCGGACCGCGTGTAGTTTTCGCTCCTCTCGTGCGAGGGGAGCACCCCGTGATTCTGACGTTCGTCCTGATCGGCCTCGCCGCCGGCGTGCTTGCCGGCCTGTTCGGGATCGGCGGTGGGATTCTCATCGTACCCGCACTGGTCTTCTTCGGCGGGATGTCCATCCAGACCGCGACCGGCACCTCGCTCGGCGCGCTGCTCCTGCCGGTCGGTCTGCTCGGCGCCGTGGTCTACTATCGCGAAGGTCATCTCGACGTCCGGGCCAGCCTCCTCCTCGCGGCGGGGATGTTCGTCGGCGCCTACCTCGGCGCGACCGTGAGCCAGTCGCTCAAGGCCGACGTGCTCTCCCGGCTCTTCGCGGTCTTCCTGGTGGCGGTCGCCGTGAGGCTGTGGATCAAGACGTGACCATGTCGGCCCGGATCCACGGCAGCGGCAGCCCCGTCCCGAGCCGGCTCGCCCGGGTCGGCATCGCCGCGGCGCTGGCGGGCACGGCCTGTGGCGGCACCCCGAAACCAGCCCAGGTTGTCCCCCAGGCCGCGAACACGCATCTCATCGACAGCGAGGGCCGGGAGACCGGCACGGCGTCGGTGCTCCTGTCGAAGGGGGGCGGCCTCCTCGTGCTCAAGCTGTGGGGCATGCCGCCCGGCGTGCACGGTCTCCACTTGCACACCACCGGTATGTGCGACCCGCCGGGCTTCCTCTCGGCGGACGCGCACTACAACCCGCAGAAACGGCAGCACGGGAGCAGAAATCCCCAGGGCCCGCACGCCGGCGACCTCCCCAACGTCGTGGCGCGCGGCGACAGCACGGTCGACACCACCCTCGCCATCCCGGCCGACCTCGTGCGCGCGATCGGCCCGGGCCCGGCCGCGAAGGCCCTCGTGGTGCACGCCGGGCCCGACGATCTCAAGACCGATCCGGCCGGCAATTCCGGCCCCCGCATCGCCTGCGGCGTTCTCCAGCGGTGAGGTGTCGAGGCTTTGTCCTGGCGGCGCTCGCCGCCCTCGTTAACTGTGGTGGCACCACCGACCCGGCCGCCCTTCCGGGCCCCGACACGGTGATCCGGCTGCTGGAACAAGGGAACGGGAGCGGCGCGGCGGGCACCAGCGACGGTGCCGACGATCCCTTGCTTCGGCCGCACGTGTACCCGCTGCCGCCGGTTCAGACGGCGCACGCGGTCGTGGACGCGATCGACGGGCTATCCCGCTGGGAGGTCGTGGCAGGCAAGGACGGCGTGATCTGGGCGACCCACCGCTCGCGGATCTTTCGCTTCACGGAGGACGTGTACCTGCTCCTCCTGCCGGCGCACGACTCGACGGTAGTCTTCGCGCGGAGCGCCTCCCGCGCCGGCCGAAGCGATCCGGAGCAGAACCGGAGAAATCTGGGAGAATTCTGGGGGGCGATGGGCAAGACAGTAAACAGTAAACAGTGAACGGGAGGTCCGGCGTCAGGTCGGAGCCCCTGTTCACTGTTCACCGTTTACTGTTCACTGTGGATCGGTCCCCATACCCGAACATCCCAACGTGCGCCTCGAGACTCCGCGACTGGTCCTGCTCTCCCTCACGCCCGAGGCGATCGACGCCCTGCTGAGCGGCGACGCCGTGCGCCTGGCCACCCTCACCGATGCCCGG
>DATBQV010000412.1:0-5063 GCA_036560625.1 Gemmatimonadales bacterium | reverse complement strand
GGACTTCGACGCCCGCCTGAATCGCGAGGATCGGCCCCTGAGCGCCGCCGAGCTCCAGGAGGCGCTGCGTACGGCGGACGCGCTGCTACCTACCGTGACCGACAAGCTCACGGCCGACGTTCTGAGCGCCGAGCCGCTGCGGGCCAAGATGATCGCGAACTTCGGTGTGGGTTTCAACAACATCGACGTCACGGCGGCCAAGGCGCGCGGCATCTCCGTGTCGAACACGCCGGATGTCCTGACCGACGCCACCGCCGATCTCGCGATGACGCTGCTGCTCATGGTGGGGCGCCGTGCCGGCGAGGGCGAGCGCCACGTCCGCGCGGGCCATTGGACCGGCTGGCGGCCCACCCACATGCTCGGCCGCATGGTGTCGGGCAAGACGCTGGGTCTGATCGGCATGGGACGGATCGCGCGCGCGGTGGCCCGGCGGGCGCACCATGGCTTCGGGATGCGCGTGCTCTACACCGATCCGTATCCGCCGCCGCCCGAGGTTGCGAAGGAGCTTGGGGCGGAGCAGCGGGCCACCATCGAGGAAGTGCTGTCCCAGAGTGACTTCGTGTCGCTCCACTGTCCGGCCACGCCCGAGACGCGCCACCTGATGAGCGGTGTGCGGCTCGCGAAGATGAAGCCGAGCGCCTATCTCATCAACACGGCGCGGGGCGACGTCGTGGACGAGCAGGCCCTGATCGAGGCGCTCACCAAGGGCTGGCTCGCCGGGGCGGCGCTCGACGTATTCGAGCGGGAGCCCCAGGTGTCGGCCGCGCTGCTCGCCATGGAGAACGTCGTGCTGTTGCCGCACCTGGGCAGTGCCACTGAGGAGACCCGGGTCGCGATGGGCATGCGGGCACTCGAGAATCTGCGGCTCCACTTCGCCGGGTCTCCCCTGCGCGACCGCGTGGCGTGACCCAGGAATCCCTCCACTCCTACCTCGTCACCGAGCTTCCCGCCTCCCGAGACCCGCTGGCCGAGAGTGCGGCGGCATACGCCACCGAAGTCGCGGACCTGCTCTTCAACCAACTGCTGGACGTGGTACGGAACCGGGCACCGGAGCTGGAGCCGGTGCTTGCCGGCACCGGCGAAGCCTGCTCGGCCGAGCTGGAGACCCGCGCCCTCCAGGTGCTGGGGATCTGGCTCCAGCTCCTGAGCGTCGCGGAGCAGAACGCGGCGATGCGCCGCCGCCGGCAGATCGAGGCGGAGCGGGGCTACGAGGCGTTACGCGGAACGATGGTGCAGGTGGTCGGCGCGGCGGCCAAAGCGGGAGTTCCGCCCGCCGAGCTACGGGAGCGGCTGCGGACCCTGCGAATCCGTCCGGTCATCACGGCGCACCCGACCGAGGCCAAGCGGGTCACGGTGCTCGAGAAGCATCGCCGGATCTATCGGCTCCTGGTGGAGCTGGAGTCTCCCCGGTGGACACCTCGCGAGCGGGCGCAGCTGCAGCAGCAGATCGGCCAGCAGATCACGCTCCTCTGGATGACGGGCGAGCTGCGCCTGGAGAAGCCGACCGTGGAGCAGGAGGTGTTCTGGGCCCTCCACTTCTTCAACGAGACGCTCTTCGAGGCGGTGCCCCAGCTGCACGACAAGCTCGACCGCGCGCTTGCCGAGTTCTATCCGGCCGAGCGGTTCGACGTGCCGCCATTCTTCCAGCTTGGCTGCTGGGTCGGCGGCGATCGCGACGGGAACCCGTTCGTCTCCAACGAGGTCACCCGTCGCTCCCTGTTCGAGTATCGACTCGCGGCGGTGCGGCGCTATCGCCAGCGGCTGAACGACCTGGCGCGCACGTTGAGCATCAGCGAGCGCGCCGTGCGGATCCCCCGGGAGTTCCGGGAGCAGCTCGACCGGTTACTCGCCGCCAGCGGCGACGCCGTCGGCATCGCCAATCGCAACCCTGGCGAAGTGTTCCGCCAGTTTCTCTCCTGCATGCTGCGCCGGCTCGACGCCACGCTCGTGGCCGCCGAGAATTACCGGCTCGACCCCGCCGAGGGCGGGTACGCGGCCGCGGAGGAGCTGGTGAGCGATCTCCGCGCGATGGAGCGCGGGTTGGCCGAGGCCGCGGGGCCGTCGCTCGCGATGAGTCTCGTGCGCCCGGTGCGCCGCGAGGTGGAGCTGTTCCGCTTCAGCGTTGTCCGGCTGGACCTCCGCGAGAACACCACCAAGCTGAACCAGGCGCTCGGCGCCTACTGGGCGGTCGTATCGGGATCGACCGGCGCGCCGCCCGACCCCGGCTCGACCGAGTGGGCCCGATGGGTGCAGGCGGAGCTGGCCCGCCCGTGGCGGGACCAGGGGCAGGCCACGCGGCTCCCGGCTGACGCCGCGGAGACGGTGGGGATGTTCCGTCTGGTGGCCGAGCTGCGCGAGCGGGTCGATCGTGAGGCGTTCGGCAGCTTCATCCTCAGCATGACCCATTCGGTGAGCGACATCCTGGGGGCGTACCTCCTGGCCAAAGAGGGCGGCCTCTTTCCGGATACCGCGCGCGTCGAGCGCTGCGTCCTCCCCATCGTGCCGCTCTTCGAGACGATCGACGACCTGCGCCGCGCTCCCGCCATCATGCGCGAGCTGCTGGCGGTGCCGGTGGTGCGCCGGAGTGTGCGGGAGCAGGGTGGGGTGCAGGAAGTGATGATCGGCTATTCCGACTCGAACAAGGACGGCGGCTACTTCGCCGCCAACTGGGAGCTGTACAAGGCCCAGGTCAAGCTGACCCGCCTGGGCGAGGAGGTGGGGACGCCCATCGCCTTCTTCCATGGGCGCGGGGGGTCGGTCAGCCGCGGGGGTGCCCCGACCGGCCGGGCGATCGCGGCGCAGCCCGCGGGCTCGATCAACGGCCGATTCCGGCTGACGGAGCAGGGCGAGGTGGTGTCGTTCAAGTACGCCAACCGCGGTACCGCGGCATACCAGATCGAGCTGCTCGCTTCCAGCGTGCTGGAGCACTCACTCAAATCGCAGAAGGAGCAGGCCCTCGTTCCGGTCGGCGAGTTCGACGAAGCGATGGAGGCGATCGCCGGCCCCTCGATGGCGGCTTACCGCCGCCTCATCGATCACCCGATGCTGCTCCCGTACTACCAGATGGCGAGCCCGCTGGAGGAGATCTCGCTTCTCAACCTGGGGTCTCGTCCGGCTCGTCGGTTCGGCGCGAGAACGATCGGCGATCTGCGGGCGATCCCCTGGGTCTTCGCCTGGACCCAGAACCGCCACTTTGTCCCGGGCTGGTTCGGGATGGGGAGCGGTCTCGAGACGTTCCTGCATGTGCGGGGAGACCGGGGCGAGGCCTTGCTCCGTCGCATGTTCCGCGATTCCCGGCTCTTCCGGCTGATCGTCGATGAGGTCGAGAAGACGCTTTGCCAGGTCGATCTCGGGATGGCGCGGGAGTTCGCCGGGCTGCACCCGGACCCGGCGGTGCGGGACACCGTGTTCGGGATGATCGAGGAGGAGTACCACCGCACGGTGGAGACGGTGCTGCGGGTCAGCGAGGGCGGCGGGCTCGCCGCGCGGTTCCCCCGCTTTCTCCGCAAGCTCGCCCGCCGGCTCCCGGCCATCACCCAGGCCGGCCGGCTGCAGATCGATCTGCTCCAGCGCTACCGCGCGGCCGAGGGCGAAGAGGAGCGCAACGAGGCGCTCCATCGGCTGCTGCTGTCGATCAACTGCGTGGCGGCGGGGTTCGGGGCGACGGGATGAAACAGCAGTAAACAGTGAACGGTGAACAGTGAACAGTGAACAGTGAACGGGGGCTCCGGTGATCGCGAGCTCCCGTTTACCGTTCACTGTTCACCGTTCACCCCTGTCCTCTTTCGATTGCGCTCGACGGCCACCCGCAGCTGCCCGCACGCCGCATCGATGTCGAGCCCGCGACTCCGCCGCACGGACGCCTCCACACCCTGCGTCGCCAGGCGATCCCGGAACGCGCGGATGCGTGGCCCGGCTGTCGGCGTGAGGCCCGGGGCTCCCCCCGGATGCAGCGGCAGGAGGTTCACCAGCGCGCCGAGGCGCCGGGCCAGGCGCGCGAGCGCATCGGCGTCGCTGTCGGTGTCGTTCTTTCCGGCGATCAGCACGTACTCGAACGTCACCCGCTTCCGGAACGACTCGGCGGCCTTGAGCACCGCGGCGAGGTCGTACTTCTTCTCGATCGGCATCAGCGCCAGCCGCCGCTCGGGGGTCGGTGCGTGGAGCGAGATGGCGAGGCGGAACTGCTCTGGTCGCCGGGCCAGCTCGGCCATGCCCGGGAGGATCCCTACCGTCGAAACCGTGATGTGCCGCGCACCGATGCCGAGCCCGTCGCGGTGGTTGAGGATCGTGAGCGCATCGCTGACGGCGGGCCAGTTGAGCAGCGGCTCGCCCATTCCCATGAACACGACGTTGGTCGGCTTGTCGGGGGGGTTGCGGAGCATGATCTCCCGGGCCTGACCGGCAATCTCGAAGGCACTCAGGTTCCGCCGGTACCCCATTTGCCCCGTGGCGCAGAAGACGCAGCCGAGAGCGCATCCGGCCTGCGACGATATGCAGAGCGTGCGCCGAGTGCCGGCGGGGATGAGCACCGACTCGATGGCCTCGCCGTCGGCGAGGCGCCAGAGGTACTTCCGCGTTCCGTCACTCGATTCCTGCACCGTGTCGGCCGACAGGCGGGGGATCGGCAACTCGAGGTCCAGCTCGCGCCGGAGGCCGAGGGGCAGCTCGGTTGCGTTCGCCCAGGCGGCGACCGGCGCCGCCCACAGCCGCCGGTGAAGCTGCCCGATCCGGTATCCAGGCAGGCCGTGCGAGTCGCCCCAGGCGCGGAGTCGCTCGCGGGCTGGCTCGGGCGTCAGGTCGAGCAGACTGGATTGGGCGGCGGCAGTCCGTTGGGCTGGCATGGGGGGGAAGATAACCGTCGATCCGTCCGGAAGTCCGAGCGGTCGGCGCCACCGACGGGTCACGATTCCGTCACCGCCCAACTTGCTAAAGTCAACGGAATGAATCGCTTGCGACCCTTCGAGTGAGGGGTTACGTTTGTTCAATGCACCACTTGGCCCATTCGTGCTCCTGAGCGAGCTGCTGACGCCTGAGCATGTAGTGGTGCCGATGGTGGCCACCGA
>DATBQV010000411.1:0-1982 GCA_036560625.1 Gemmatimonadales bacterium | reverse complement strand
CGAATGCGAACCCGAACTTCGGCGCCAGTACCGTACCGACTCGGCTCGTGATTCCCGACGACGAGTGCCGGGCGCTGGGCCAGGAAAGCGGGTGCAGCCCGTTGGGGACCTAACAGCAGTAAACAGTGAACGGTGAACGGGGGGCTCCTTTGCAGGGGGCCCCCCGTTTACCGTTTACGGTTCACTGTTCACCTGCTCGCTACCTCCACCAGGGAGTCGCGTGGGCCCGCATTCCGACCCCGTCGCGTTCGTCGCGCTCGCTCTCGCGGTCATTCTGATCGCCGCCAAGCTGGGCGGGCATGTCGCTCAGCGGATCGGTCAGCCCGCCGTACTCGGCGAGCTGCTCGTCGGGGTCGTGCTCGGCAATCTCGGGCTCGCCGGCCTGAACTGGCTCGAGCCGATCAAGAGCGACGCGACCATCGACATCCTCGCGCGCCTCGGTGTCATCATTCTCCTGTTCGAGGTGGGTCTCGAGTCGACGGTGCGGGAGATGCTGCACGTGGGTGGCCGCGCCATCGTGGTCGGCGTGCTCGGCGTCGTCGTTCCGTGGCTCCTCGGCTGGGCCGTAGGTGCCGCGCTGCTCCCCGACCACAGCATGTACGTGCACCTCTTCCTGGGCGCTGTTCTCACCGCCACCAGTGTCGGCATCACGGCGCGCGTCTTCCGCGATCTCGGGCGCAGTCAGTCGGCCGAGGCCCGCATCATCCTCGGCGCGGCGGTGATCGACGACGTGCTGGGGCTCGTGATTCTGGCGGTGGTGGCCGGCCTCATCACCGCGGCGGACAGCGGCACCAGCTTGTCCCTCGGCGAGATCGGTCTCGTGCTCGCGAAAGCCGCCGTCTTTCTCGTGGGCGCGCTCTGGCTGGGGCTCGCGATCTCACCTCGGCTCTTCGCGGCCGGCGCGCGGCTCCGCGGTGACAGCGTCCTGCTCGCGATCGCGCTCGCCTCTTGTTTCTTCCTGTCCTGGCTTGCGGCCGAGATCGGCCTTGCCGCGATTGTCGGGGCGTACGCAGCCGGTCTCATCCTCGAGCCGGCCCACTACCAGGCCTTTGCCGCCAAGGGCGAGCGCCCGCTGGAGGACCTGCTCCGGCCGATCGCGTCGTTCCTCGTGCCGGTGTTCTTTGTCGTGATCGGGATGCGGGTGGACCTTGCGGCCTTCGCCCGAGCCGACGTTGTCGGTTTGGCCGCCGTGCTGACCCTCGCCGCGGTGGCGGGCAAGCAGGTCTGCGGTCTCGGAGCCTTGGGGACCACGCTCGATGGGCTGTCCATCGGCATCGGCATGGTGCCCCGCGGGGAGGTGGGACTGATCTTCGCGAGTCTCGGGCTCGGCCTCAGTGTCCGGGGGGAGCAGGTGATCGACGCGGGCCTCTATGCGGCCGTGGTCATCATGGTCATGGTGACGACGCTGGTGACGCCGCCGGCGCTCAAGTGGAGCCTGGGCCGCGCCGACCGCCGGTCCGACAATGCACCGTGATCCTTGCTCGACCCCGACAGTGGGCCCCTGGTCATCGAGGCATCGAGCGGCCGAGAGGATTAGCGCACGTGGCGGGCGATGAACCGGAGTGAATCGGTCGGGAGGTCGCCCTGGAGGACGATGAGCACCTGGCCGACCATCCAGCGCAGCTCGCCGTTCCGGCGGGCCTGCGGGGTCGACGGAAGATCGGCCTGCCCGGTGCGCACTCGCTGCTGGTCCAGGAAGATCAGGCGACCCCCACGGTCCACGTACACGGCGCGGACGACCGCCCGGGTAGTATCCGTCCCGGGCACGAGCTGCGGCGATATGACCCCGACGAGCTGGCGGCTCATCCCGTCGATCGCGTGGAGCGGCCCGCCGAGCTGCCGGGACGCCTCGTCCAGCCCGATGCGATTCGCCACCTGGGCTCGTTGGTCGAGCGTGGGCACCACGGGGGCGTAGGGCGCGGCGGCGGCCGCCGCCCGTTGCTCGGCCTGCTGTTGGGCCGCGCGCCGAGCGGAGTCGAGCG
>DATBQV010000410.1:0-7476 GCA_036560625.1 Gemmatimonadales bacterium | reverse complement strand
CTTCACCTACGGCCTCGCCGACGTGAGAGGGAACGAGCTGCGTGGGGCCCGTGCGATCGCCGCACCCGGCTGCTTCGCCACTGCGGCACTGCTCGCCCTGTATCCGCTGGCGCGGGTGCGGCTCCTGGCACCGCCGACGCTCTTCGCGGTGACGGGATCGAGCGGCGCCGGCGCGCACCCCAAGCCGACGACGCATCACCCGATGCGGGCGCACAACCTCTTCGCCTATTCGGTGCTGGGTCACCGCCACGAGGCGGAGATTCTGCTCCGGTGGCGGGAGTGGACCGGCCGCGCGGACGCGACGGCGCGCCTGATGACGCACTCGGGGCCGTTCGTGCGGGGCATCCACCTCACGTTGCACGCGTGGGTGGACTCGGCTGCGGGGCCGCTCCCAGACGGCGCCGCCAGCATCGCCGAGCTGTATCGGCGGGCGTACGCGGGCCGGCCGTTCGTTCGCGTGCTGGACCGGCCGCCGGAGCTGACGCACGCCGTGGGAACCAACTACGCGCTGCTGCATCCAGCGGAGACCGGCGACCGTAGCGAGGTGCAGGTAATGGTCGTCGTCGACAATCTGGTGAAAGGCGCCGGGGGTCAGGCCATCCAGGCAATGAATCTGGCGCTGGGGATTCCGGAGACCGAGGGGCTCTCGGGCGGAGGGATTTATCCATGCTGAACAGCGAATCGGTGGGACCGTCGCCCCACCTGCTTCCAGTCTACGCCCAGATGCCGGTGCGTCCGGTCTCCGGACGAGGGTCGTGGCTCTTCGATGAGGACGGGCGGGAATGGCTCGACGCCTATGGCGGGCACGCCGTCGCCGCCACCGGGCATTGCCACCCGCACGTGGTCCACGCCGTCGCGCAGCAGGCGGCGACGCTCCTGTTCTACTCGACGGCGGTGCCCCTCCCCATCCGCGAGCGCCTGGCCAGCCGGCTGGCGGGACTGTGCCCGGAGCCGCTGTCGCGCGTCTTCTTCTGCAATTCGGGCGCGGAGGCGAACGAGAACGCGCTCGGCCTCGCGCGCCGGCACACGGGCCGGCAGACCATCGTGTCGCTGCGCGGCGGCTGGCACGGCCGCACCGCCGCGACCCTCGCGGTCACCGATGGCGCCAAGTATGAGGAAGGGGCTCGCCGCGCGGGCGTGCCGCTATCCCGCAAAGTGCCGGTGGAGGACGTCGCCGCGCTGGACGCGGCGGTGGACGATACCGTCGCCGCCGTGATCATGGAGCCGGTGCAGGGGCTGGCCGGCGCGCGGGATCTGAGCGTCGAGTTCCTCCGGGCCGCCCGCCGCATCTGTGATGCCCGAGGCGCGCTGCTCCTGTTCGACGAAGTGCAGTGCGGAGCCGGTCGCTGCGGTCGGTTCACGGCGGCCGAAGCGTACGGGGTCATACCCGACCTGCTCACGCTGGCGAAAGGGCTCGCGTCCGGGCTCCCGATCGGTGCGGTGATCACCACCCCCGCGATCGGGAACCGGCTCACCGTGGGCGACCTGGGCAGCACGTTCGGCGGCGGACCGGTGCCCTGCGCCGCCGCCCTCGCGACGCTCGAGGTGATCGATCGAGAGCAGCTGATCCCGAACGCGGTCGAGGTGGGCGACTATCTCCGGGCCGGCGCGCTCGCGCTCGGCATTCCCGCCGTGACGGGTCGCGGGCTGCTCGTCGGCCTCCGCCTCGGCCGGCCTGCCGTGCCGGTGCAGCGGGCGCTGTTCGATCGCCGCGTCCTCACCGGCACCGCGAGCGACCCCGAGGTGCTGCGCCTGATGCCGCCGCTCTCGTTCAATCGGCGAGAGGCGGACATCCTCCTCGGCGCGCTCCGGGAGGTGCTGGAGTGACCAAGCGCGACTTCCTCGCGATGGAAGACTGGACTCCCGAGGCGGTCAGCGGGTTGCTGGCGTTGGCGGCCCGGGTAAAGCGGGGAGAGGTCACGGGCGGCCTCGAGCGCAAGGTGCTGGCGATGGTCTTCATGGATCCGAGCCTCCGCACGCGCACCAGCTTCGAGACCGCGATGTTCCTCCACGGCGGCCACGCGGTGGTGCTGGAGCCGGGGAAGGGGAGCTGGAGTCTCGAGACCGAGCCGGGCGCCGTGATGGATGGCTCGACCGTGGAGCACATCATCGACGCGGCGAGGGTGCTCGCGCGCTACGCCGATGCGCTTGCCGTGCGCGCGTTCCCGCGCGGGGGAGATTGGGCGGTGGCGCGCCGGGACGACGTGATCCGGAACTTCGCCCGGTACTCGGACAAGCCGGTCATCAACCTCGAGTCCACCCGGCGCCATCCGTGTCAGGCGCTGGCGGATGCGCTGACGCTCAAGGAGAAGCTGGGCGAGACCGAAGGGAAGCGGTTCGTGCTCACCTGGGCCTGGCACCCGAAGGCCCTGCCCACCGCGGTTCCGGCCAGCGCCGCTATCGCGGCGGCGTCGCTCGGCATGGAGATCGTGATCGCGCGGCCCGACGGCTACGAGCTGGACCCGGAGGATACCGCGCTCATCCGCCGGATCGCGCAGGAGCGCGGCGGCGAGTTCGTCCACATCATCAACGATCCTGACGAGGCGCTCGTGGGCGCGGACGCGGTCTATGCCAAGTCCTGGGGCTCCGTGAAGCTGTTCGCCAAGCCGGACGAGGAGCGCGAGCTTCGTGCGCCGCTGCGCGACTGGCGCGTCACACCGCACCGGGTCCGCTCGACCCGCGGGGGGAAGGGCATCGTCATGCACTGCCTGCCGGTGCGGCGCAACGTCGAAATCGATGACGCTGTGCTCGACGGGCCGAACTCGGTCGTCGTGGATCAGGCGGAGAACCGGCTGCATGTCCAAAGGGCACTGTTACTCGAGCTGCTCGAAGGAACTGCGTGAACAGTGAACCGGCAAGAGTAAACAGTAAACAGTAAACAGTAAGCAGGGGCCTGGCCGCTCATCGGAGTCCGCTGTTCACTGTTCACTGTTCACTGTTCACTGTTCACTGTTCACGCTTTGGCACAGGAGACTGGATGTCGATCGACACCACCAAGGGCATCGCGGGACTCAAGGGCGCCCTCCGCTACGTTCGCGCCTATCGCGACCACGTCTTCGTCGTCAAGCTGGGCGGCGAAGTCCTCAGCGAGCCGTCGGTGCGCGATCAGGTGGCGGCGCAGCTCGCGCTGCTGTCGTCGCTCAGCATCCGGCTGGTGGTGGTCCACGGTGGCGGGCCCCAGGCGAGCGCCCTGAGCCGCCGGCTCGGGCAGGAACCGAAGATGGTCGCCGGGCGACGCGTGACCGACGAAGCCGCGCTCGAGGTGGCCAAGATGGTGTACGCGGGCCAGCTGAACGTCGACCTCCTCTCGGCGCTCCGGGAGCACAAGGTTCAGGGCGTTGGTCTGTCGGGCATCGACGCCGACCTGCTCACCGCGCATCGGCGTCCCCCGGTCACGGTGGTCGACGACACCGGACGCTCCGTCCAGGTGGACTACGGGCACGTCGGCGACATCGATCGGGTCGACCCGCGAGTCCTGTCGACGCTCATGGACGCCCGGTTCGTGCCGGTCGTTGCCAGTCTCGCGGGTGACGAAGACGGCGGCGTCTACAACGTGAATGCGGACACCGTCGCCGAGGCGATCGCCGTCGCGCTCCGGGCGCAGAAACTCATCTTCCTCACCGGTGCGCCCGGCGTGCTGCGCGATCGGAACGATCCCGCCACGCTGGTGACATTCGCGGACCCCGACGATCTCGCCGGGCTGATGGCGAGCGGCGCTCTGGCCGGGGGGATGCGCCCCAAAGTGGAAGCCTGCATTCGCGCCGCCACCAGCGGCGTCGAGCGTACCCACATCATCGACGGTCGCATACCCGACGCGCTGCTGCTCGAGGCCTTCACCGGCGCCGGCTGCGGCACCATGATCGTGGCCCGGAAGGAGAAGGCGACGTACCTGGGAGTGGACCTTGCCGGCTGAGATCGAGCTGCTCGAGCAGCTGGTGGCCATCCGGTCGGTGAGCGGGAGCGAGCAGGCGATCGCGGAGTTCGTCGAGGGGACCGCCCAGCGGTGGAACCTCGCCGTCGAGCGGGACGACACGTCCGTGCGGGTGGAGGTGAAGGGTCGACGCGAAGGCCCCACGCTGGCGTTGGTGTCGCACCTGGACACTGTCCCGCCGGGGTCCGGATGGAGTCGCGACCCTTTCGTCCCCTCCACCGAGGGCACGCGGCTCTACGGCCGCGGCTCCGGTGACGCCAAGGCCTCGGTGGCGGCGATGCTGTGTGCGGCGCGGGACGTGGCCGACGCCGGCGGCACGGACACCGGCCGGCTGCTGGTCGTACTGGGCTACGGCGAGGAGACCAAGAACACGACCATGGAGCAGGCGGTCGAGCGCATCGGTTCGATTGACGCCGCCGTCGTGGGCGAGCCGACCAACCTCGACATCGCGATCGCCCAGCGGGGCCTGATGATGGTGGATCTCATCGCCGAGGGGGACCAGCGCCATGCGGGGTATGCGGCCGACGGCGGGTTCACGAACGCGGTGGCGGTGCTCGCGCAGGATCTGCTCAAACTGCCTTCGCTCTTCGCCGATCGCCCCCACCAGACCCTCGGCGTCACCATGGCCACGCCCACGATGCTCGAGGCCGGCGTGAGTCGGAACGTGACGCCGCCCGTCGCCAAGGCGGTGCTCGACGTGCGCAGCACGCCGGCGTGGACCCACGAGGAGATCGCCGTCCGACTGCGGGAGTCGCTCCTGTCACGGGTCGTAGTGACGTCCCGGAGACTTGTGCCCTGCGAGACCCCGCCCGGCTCCCGCGTGCTCGCGGCCGCGCGCCGGGCCCGGCCCGAGGCGGCGTGTTTCGGCAGCCCGACCTGTTCCGACTGGGTGTTCCTGCGCGACGCGGACGCGATCAAGTGCGGGCCCGGCACCAGTCGGCGCTCGCACACGCCCGACGAGTACGTGGACCTGCCCGAGGTCACCGCCGGTCGTACGTTCTACGCCAAGCTGGCGCAGGTCTATCTGGGGGCCGCGTGAAGCGGCGCAGGCGCACGCTCTGGACCGCGCCCCCCGGCCTGGATCGGCGCATGCTCGCCTACACCGTGGGTGACGATCCGATCTGGGATGCGAGGCTCCTCCGCTGGGACGTGTTGGGGAGCCTCGGCCACGTCGAGGGTCTTCGGGCCGCGCGGCTGATTTCGGGCGCGGACCGGCAGCGTCTCCGGGCCGGGCTGCGGGCGGCGCTGGTCGCCGCCGAGCGCGGGCGCCTGCGGATCGGGCCGGAGCATGAGGACGTACACTCCGCCGTCGAAGACTGGCTTACGCGTCGGGCGCCGGGCGTGGGGGAGCGCTTGCACACCGGACGCTCGCGCAACGATCAGATCGCGTGCGACCTCCGCCTCTATCTCAAGGACCGGTTGCTCTCGCTCCACGAGCGCGCGCTCGACCTTGCGGACGTGCTCGTCGCGTTCTCCGCGCGTCACCGGACCGCGCTCTGGCCCGGCTACACTCACCATCGTCGTGCCATGCCGTCGTCGGCCGGCCTCTGGGCGCTCGCCTTCGCCGAGGGATTGCTCGATACGGCGGAGTCGCTGCCCGCCGTGTGGGCCGGCGTCGACCGATCACCGCTCGGCAGCGCCGCCGGCTACGGCGTTCCGCTCCCGCTCCGGCGCGAGGTGACGGCCCGGGCACTCGGCTTCGGCGGGGTGGAGCATGCCGTCACCGCGGTGCAGAACGGGCGGGGCAAGCTGGAGGCTGCCGTGCTGTTCTGGTGTACACAGCTTGGGCACGAGCTGGGCAAGCTCGCGCAGGACGTGGTGCTCCTGAGCGGGGAGGAGTTCAGCTTCCTGGTGCTGCCGAAGGAGCTGGCCACCGGATCGAGCATCATGCCGCACAAGCGGAACCCCGACCTGTTCGAGCTCACGCGCGGACGAGCGGCGCTGGTCGAGGCCGATCTCGCGGCGGTGCTCCACCTGAAGGCTAAGCTGCCGAGCGGCTACCACCGCGATTTTCAGCTGCTCAAGGAGCCGCTGTTCCGCGGCCTGGACCGCACCAACGAGATGCTTGGGATGATGACCCACGCGGTGCCTCGACTTGGCGTCGACCGACACCGCGCCATGGCGGCGCTCGCGGGCGGGCCCCTCGCCACCGACGAGCTCATGCGGCGGGTGGAGCGGGGGCAGGCGTTCCGACTGGCCTATCGTGAAGTCGCGGATGCCGTGCGCGCGCGGGAGGAGCTGCCGAGACCGTCGCGGGCCGCCCTCTTCGCACGTCGCCGGGCCCGCGGCAACCTCGGCAACCTGGACCTTCCGGCCGTCCGCGCGCGCATCCGACGTGCGCGCCGCTGGTCCGCGCGCGAGCGGCGGCGCTTCGATGCCGCGATGACCAGGCTCGCCGGCCCACGGCGGCGTGCCGGCCGATGACCGTGGAGCGGAAGCGGCGGCACCTGCGCATCCTGGAGCTCATCAGCACCCGGGCCGTGCGGACCCAGGAGGAGCTGGCCGACATGCTGACCGCCGACGGCTGGGAGGTCACGCAGTCGTCGGTAAGCCGCGACATCGCGGCGCTCCGCCTGGTCAAGATGGAAGGCGCGTACCGCCGCCCGCCCCCGAGCCGGAGGGCGGCTGCGGACCCCGACGAGCAGCGGATCGCCGAGGGAGTGCTGTCGTCCGACACCGCGGGCGAGACCCTGGTGGTTGTGCGCACGGCGCCGGGCGAGGCCAACCGGGTTGCGGTGGCGATGGATCGGCTCGCATGGCCCGACATCGTGGGAACGATCGCCGGTGACGACACGATCTTCGTGGCAGTGCGGGACCGGCAGAGTCAGCGGGAGGTGCTGCGGACTCTCCGGCGCCTTACGGCGAAGTAGGCCGGGTCAAGGACGACGCAAGGGGCGGCTCCGCTGATCGGAGCCGCCCCCTCTGCGTAGGTCCCGCGGTCCTTGGAACCGCGGGGAGCGGAATGCTCAGGGAGCCAGGGTGACCTGAACGTCCACGTAACTGTCGCCACCGTAATCGTGCGCGTAGACGGCAAGCGTGTGACTCGCGCCCCCGCTCAACGCGGAAGCCGGCACGGTGAATATTCCGGAGTCGCGCGCGGCACAGCCGCCGTGCGTCTGGAACGGTGCCGCGTATCCGGACCAGCTCCCGTTTACAACGTCGTTCGTGGCTACACCCAGGAATGTGACGCCGGAATAGACGCTGCCATCAGTGACGTCGTGGCCGTCGATGAACACCTGAATGTCGTTGTCGATCGCGACCTTGATGACGATATGTCCTGCAAAGCCGCTCGGTGCCGTGAACGTTCTGCGCAGCAACAACCCGCTGCCGGTGCTTGGGGAAGGCGATCCCCCGGTGGCCGCCGGCCAGAGCGAGCTCACGCCGACGGGGTTCGTCCCGTAGATGCTGCAGGCTGGCGAGACGAGCTGCCCGAACGGCGTCGGCGCCGAGGCCCAATGGCCCGTTTGCGTGAAATTCGGGCTGGACCAGCTTGTAACGCCTTCACCCACGACGTTCTGCGTATCGGTCGGGAACGAGAGAGTGGG
>DATBQV010000409.1:0-10868 GCA_036560625.1 Gemmatimonadales bacterium | reverse complement strand
GGTCGACCGCACCGTGCGGAGGCTCGGAACCGGGTCCACCGCGTGCCGGGCGATCACCGCCTGTGCGGTCGGTCCGGTGAACGGGGGTGACCCCGCCAGCATTTCGTACAGCACACACCCGAGACCATAGAGATCGCTGCGAGGGTCGAGGCGGCCGTGCGACCCTTGCTCCGGGCTCATGTACGAGGGCGTGCCGATGGCGACGCCGGTTGCCGTCAGCTGCTCTCCGCCCGCGACCGTCAGCGCGTGCGCGATGCCGAAGTCCGCCACCAGCGCGCGCGCGTCGGGCTCGGTCTGGAGGAGGATGTTTTCGGGCTTGATGTCCCGGTGGATCACGCCCTGGCTGTGGGCATAGGCCAGCGCTTCGGCGACCTGCCCGGCGATGCGGACCGCGTCTCCAATCGGGAGCTGTCCCTCGCGCCAGAGTCGCGCGCGGAGGGACTCCCCCGCGACGTAGGGCATGCTGTAGTAGAGGCAGCCGTCGGCCTCACCCGAATCGAAGAGGGTGAGCAGGTGGGGGTGCTGCAGCTGGCTGGTGAGCCGGATCTCGCGGAGGAAGCGCTCCGTTCCTACGACCGAGGCGACCTCGGGTCGCAGCACCTTGAGGGCGACCATCCGGCCCTCTTCCAGATCCCGGGCGAGGAAGACCACCGCCGTACCGCCCCGGCCAACCTCGCGCACGATGCCGTAGCGTTCGGCTAGCGCGGCGTGCAGGCGATCCAGTAGATCCTTCACGGGGCCAGGCTCCGGGGAACCGGAGATCCCTAGAATACGGGTCGAAACCAGGAAGAGCGAGGGGGACCGGGTGGCCGGGGTCGCCCGCCGGCCGCCCGGGCACCAGATTGAAGGATGCCCGACATCCGGGACGCCCCCGGAATCCCGCTCGACCTGCCCCATCTCGAGCTCATCTGCCTGGGCCCCCCGACTGCACGAGTTGCAGGCGGCGAGGCGCCGGCCGACGTCCTCTGGCGAAAACATCTCGCGCTCCTCGTCTATCTGGCTCTCTCGCCCACAGGCTCCCGCTCCCGCAATCAGGTCCTCGGGGTGCTCTGGCCGGAGAAGGACGAGGCCCGCGCCCGCCACTCGTTGAATGAGGCGCTCCACCGGCTTCGCGCGAGTCTGGGACCGGCCCGGGTGCGCTCCCAGGGCGAATCGATCACGCTCAATCGCGACTCGCTCGACGTCGACGCCGTCCGATTCGCGGCGCTCGCCCCGGCCAATCCCTCCGAGGCGCTTGCCCTGCTGCGCGGCGACTTTCTCGAGGGGTTCGCCGTTGACGACGCGGCGGAATTCGAGGACTGGGCCTCGGCGGAGCGAGCCCGCTTGCGAGCGATGGGGGCCTCGGCGCTCGTCACCGAAGGCCGCAGAGCCCTCGAGGTGGGCGGCCTGGCGGCGGCCCGTGAAGCGGCGCGCCGCGCCCTCACCCTCGAGCCCTATGGTGAGACGGCCGTGCATCTCGAGATTCGCGCCGCCGCGCTCGCCGGCGATTCGGCCGGTGCCCTCAAGAGCTACCACGACTTCACCGCGCGGTTGCAGCAGATCGGCGAGCGGCCGAGCCCGCAGCTGACGGCCCTTGCCGAGCGGGTCCGGACTCATCGGTGGGAGCGGCGTGAAAGTGCCAGAGCCGGCCAGGAGCCCCCACTGGTGGGGCGGGCGGCTGTCTCGGCGGACCTCGCCCGCACGGTGGCGCAGGGGCTGGCGAGCGGTCCGCAAACCATCCTCATCAGCGGCGACCCCGGCAGCGGAAAGACCCGCCTTCTCAACCACTGCCTGGAGCGCCTGGCGCTGGACGGCGCGCTCACGGTCATGGCCCGGCCGCTCGACAGCGACCAGGACGCACCGTGGAGCACCATTCGGACGCTCATGCGTGCCGGTCTGCTCGGCGCTTCGGGTCTTCCGGCCGCCGATCCGCATGCGCTGGCGATTCTGGCCGCCTTGGTCCCCGAGCTCGCGGCGCGCATCGAGCCGCGGCAGCCCCAGGACCACGGCGAGGTGGCAGGCGCGCTCGCCTCTCTCTTGAGCGCGGTCGCGGACGAGGGACCGGTAGCTCTGGGGATCGACCAGGCCCACCTCTCCGACGGGGCGACACTGGGTGCGCTGCACGCGGCGATGGAGCTGCTCCACGCGACGCCGGTTCTGCTGGTGCTGGCCTCGGCGTCCAGCCAGGAGGACCTGCCGCCCGAGCTGGTGCAGCTACAGCGCGAAATTGGGCGCGGGACCCAAGGGACCGTCATCCGCCTGGAGCCGCTCACACTGCAGGATCTCGGCACCCTGGTCGCGGCGCTCGCGCCGTGGTGCGCCACCGAGCGCGACCGCAGCCGGTTGACCCGGCGCATCGCCTTCGAGACGAGCGGCAATCCGTTTCTGGCGGTAACCATGCTCCGTGGCCTCCAGGACCTCGCGCTCCTCCGTCAGGACGCGCTCGAGTGGCCGGCACCGCAGGCCACCTTCGAGAGTCCGTTGCCGATCCTCGTGCCCGACCTGGTGCGCCGAGCCATCGTGGCACGTCTCGTCCAGCTCGATCCCGCAACGAAAGCCGTGCTTGGCGCGGCGAGCATCGGCGACACCACCCTCGATCTCGACCTCATCGGGGCACTCACCGGATTCACCGATGCCGCCCTGGGCGAGCGGCTCGCCGTCCTCGAACGGCAGCAGTTTCTGTCGCTCGATGGCGGTCGTTACGTCTTTACGGCTCCGCTCATCCATCAGGTCGTGCGGGCCGAGGGTCTGACGCCGGGCCAGGTTCAGGGCCTGCGCGCCCGCGCCGCCGAAGCACTCGGGTCCCGGCCCGATCTCGAGTCCCGCGCGCTCAGAGCGGAGCTCCTGGCACGGGCCTCACCCGGCGTCCCGGCCTTCGCCGAGGCGATCGCCGTCGCGCGGGCCGCGCTCGCGACCCGGAGCCGGCGAATCGCCCGGCGCGCTGTCCTGGCCGCCGAGCGGGCGATCGAGGCGCAGCCGGGCCTCGACCGCCACGAGCTGGACGAGCTGCGACAGCAGCTTCAGGCCTGACACCCTCTCAGTTCCTTCCCGACGTCTGGGCACAGAGCTGGCTGTCCATCTTCTTGGCGCCACACATGCTTCCGTTGAAGGGCTTTCCGGGTGGCTCCGGGGCCGGCTGCTCGATGCTCGTGCGGCTTTCGTTCGGACCGGTCGGCGGCGTACAGGCCGCGAGGCCGGCCACGCCACTCAGGAACAACACGCGGGTGATCAACATTGTCTCCTCCTTGGGCTGCCCCATCGCGAACAGGGCTGGTGCGAGATTGAGCGGAACCGCCTTCCCGCTCAGCTCGCACCAACCCTAAGACCACCCGAACAAGCCGCAGACAATTGGCGGAGCCGGGGAATCAACCGGTCCCCGGCCCCCGCGGACCACTCAGTCGCACTCGAAGACGCTACCGCAGCACGCCGTCGAGAGCGCCAGCGTGGTTTCGACCGTGGCCCCACCCGACACCCGTATGCCAACCGAGTCGCTTGTGGGAGAGCAGCCCCGTGGCGCCTTGGCGACGCCATGGCCGCTGAGCACGACGGTGTGCACCCCGTCAGCCAGGCCGGAAAACGTCGCGGTGTCGTGCCCGCCGAGCACGCGGCTGTCCGTCCCGTCGACTACCACGGTGAACGGCCCGGTCGCCACCGAGTCGGCGACGAGGGTGTGGACGGTGATGGCACCGCTGGCGTGGACGCATGCGATCGAGACTCGAAGGGTGTCGAACTCCTGGTCGCCGGGGATGTTGACGCTGGCCGGCGGTGGGCTGGCCACGGTGCAGTTGGGCGAGATGTCGGCGATGGCGACCCGGTCGGTACCGACCGTCCGGGCGACTGAGAGGGACCCGTTGTCCGACAGCTCGAGCGTCGCCACGCCGCCGGGGCGCGTGAGCGTGACGAGGTAGCCGTCGGGGTCAAGGGAGGTGCCCGACGTCGACGTCAGAAGGACCAACGTGGAGTAGGCCGGCGCGGTGTGCTCGTTACAGCCCGAGCCCGCGGCGATCAGCAGCGCGAGGGTCGGCGCAACGAGCCGGGGCGTGGAGAAAACCATTGGCGCAGCTCCTTTCCGTAGCTGTTGGCGGAACGGACTTCTGTCAGATCACGCCCCAGGCTATGGGAGCCCAAACAAGCGACAGACAATTGTCGGGGGTGGGGAGTCATGCGGGCGGGAGAGTTGCTTGTCGGAAGGATGGGTCGTGTTGACTGCGACGTGACCGGGGTCCGCTAGGGTTGGTCCGTCGATCGCGGCGCCCGGTCGCCATCGACGCCCAACCCCGCTCAGGAGGCTCTCGTGTGGCGCATCGTCGCAGTTCTTGTGGGTTTCGTGGCGGCCGCGAGTTGTGGGGAAGACGCCAGCGGCCCACCGAGCGGTCCGGCGAGCGGTCCCGTGGCACCGACGGCGATTGCGATCTCACCCAACAACGCGGACGCGCAGAGTGGAGATCTGACCCTGACCATCACGGGAGCCGGCTTCGGTGGAACCGCCCACAACCGCAGTCAGGCGATTTGGTCGGCCAACGGCTCCAGGACAGCCTTGGCCACGACTTTCCTCAGCAGCACGAAGCTCACCGCCGTCATCCCGGCCCTGCTGCTGCAGGAGACCCTTAGTGCCAGGGTCTTCGTAGAAACCGGAGACCGAGCCGGTGATCTTCCACCCGTTTCGTCCGGCGCCGCTGAGTTCGATGTGTTTGCGCCACCGGTGTCGGGGCCCCTCGCGATTTCGCCCACCAGCGCCACCGCCGGGAGCGCGGATGTCTCCATCACGCTGACCGGGTCAGGCTTCCTCGGCCACCATTTCAAGCGCAGTCAAGCGATCTGGGCGGTGGGGGGGACGGAAACCACACTGGCGACCAAGTTCGTGAGCAGCCAACAGCTTACGGCGGTGATTCCCGCCGCACTATTGATCAGCCCGGTTGTCGCTCAGGTTTTCGTACTGTCGGGAGACATGATGGATGATGTGGCGCTGCTCAAGTCCGGTCCGGTGACGTTCAGCGTGACACGATAAGTGGCCGGGTGGTTGCGCGGGGGGTCACGCCCCCGCCACCATCCTGTCGAACCGCGGATTCCCCTTGAGCCCCGCGAACGCCGGATCGATTCGGAGCCAGCCCGGCGACAGGTGATAGGGCGCCTTCAGGAGCGGCTCCAGATGATCCAGCGCCTTGTCGGTCTCGCCCACGAGCAGATAGATCCGCACCAGCTGGTGCTCCAGGTAGGGCCCGGTGTACCCGTCCTTGGTCGAGGGCAAGATGGCCACCGCGCGCTCACCGGCCTGGATCGCGTCCGCCTTCCGCCCCATGTACGCCAGCGCGAGTCCGCGGAAGGCGAGCTGCTGCGCGTTGTCCGGGGTCTCCTTCAACACCGCATCCACGGCGCTCAGACTCGAGTCCGCGTAGGCTCGCGCCCGCTTCTGCTCTCCCCGGAGCCAATACGTCTGTGCGAGCGAGATCCCCCACACTCCCCGATCGTCATCGAACGCGCTCGGTGGCAGCCGGAGGAGGAGGCGCTGCTGCGCGTCGTCCAGCAGCCAGAAGAGATCCCAATAGTTGGCCATGAATGCGACGATCGACGTCGGAGAGACCTCACTCGGCGCAGCCTGGATCACCGCCCGGGCCCCCGGGAGATCGCCCTGGGCCAGGTGGACCATCGCCAGGATCTCGATGAGCTGGAGGTTGGTGGGTGAGAGGGCGACGCCGTGCTCGGCTGCGACCAGGGCCTCGGGATAGCGCCGGAGCCGAACGAGGGTGAGACTGAGACGCCGGGCCGTGGCGACCGATCGCGGGTCCAGTGTCTGGGCCCGCTGAAGATGGGCGAGCGCCGCCTCCCACCGTCCCAGGCTCTGCTCCGCCAGCGCCGAGGCGGTGAGGAGATCGGCGCTGCCCGGCGCCACCCTGAGCCCCGCCTCGTATGCGGCGAGCGCCTGTCCCGGCTCGCCGAGGACTTCGGCGTAATAGTCGCCCAGCGCGAGCTGGCCCTCGGCCCGCCCGCCCGCGAGAGCCCCGGCCCGCTCGGCGGCGTGCCGCGCGAGATCGGCCGCGGCCGGTGTCGGCGTGCCCACGTAGTAGTAGTAGGCCTGCGCCCGGGCGAGCTGGGCCCATGCCTGGACGAACGTCGAGTCGAGCACCACCGCCTGCTGGTAGAAGCTGATTGCCCGCCGGAGGCTCGCGGGGTCGGTGACGGCGATGCCTTGCGACGCTGCCTCTCCTTTCAGGAAAGCATCGTACGCCGCGAGGTTCGCGGTCGGCTTCTCGGTGAGCGCGTGCCGCTCGCTGCTGCCGAGCGCCAGGTCGAGTGACGAGGCAACCTTGCTGGCGATGTCCGCCTGCACCTGGAATACATCGGTGAGCGCCGCATCGAACGCCTGCTGCCAGGTCGTCGTGGCTGCGGCACCCGGGGCGACCCGCACCAGCTCGGGGCTCACGCGCACGCGGTTGGTGCCGTCGGGCCGCTTTTCCCAGCGGACGGTCGCCGTGAGGAGGTAGTCGGCGCCCAGCTCGCGGGCGATCACCTGCGGCGCCTTGGTCGTGTGGCGGTACTCGTTCGAGCTGGCCCGGGCGATGACGGCGAGGCCCGGCAGCTGGGAGAGCTTGCCCCGCACCTCGTCGGTCATCCCGTCGGCGAAATACGCGGTGGACGAGTCGCCGAGGTTCTCGAAGGGCAGCACCGCGACCCGCTTCTGGCCGCCGCCACTGCCGGCTGTGGTGTCGGCCTCGGCGCCGGCATGATTGCGCCGCCAGGCAAACAGCACACCCAGCCCGATGACGAAGCCCAGCGCCAGCGTGATCGCCGCGAGTGGAAGGCGGCGCGCCGGCCAGCCGGCGGGCGCCGACGGTCCCGCCGCGGTGGTCGGTGCAGTCTTGCCCAGTGCCGGCGCGGCGGTCGAGGCGGCGGCCGGGGTCATGGCGGTGGGAGTCGCCGTCGGGGTCGTCACCGTCTCCAGCGCATCGGCAAAGGCGGCGGCGGTCGGGAACCGGTCGCCGGGGACCTGGGCCAGCGCTTGCTGGAGCGCCTGATCCACCGATTCCGGCACGTTCCCGCGGATCTTCCGCACGCTCGGCACCGGATCACTGAAGCGCCGCATCAGGATCACTTGCGGCGTCGGCCCGGTGTACGGCGGCTCGCCCGCCAGCATCTCGTAGAGCACGCACGCGAGGCTGTAGATATCGGACCGCGCGTCCACGGACCGGTCGCCGCTCGCCTGCTCCGGGCTCATGTACTGCGGCGTGCCGACGCTCATGCCGGTCTGGGTGAGCGAATCCCCGGCCTCGCTGCCGAGCGCGCGCGCGATCCCGAAGTCCGCCACGAGCGTGCTGCCGTCAGCGGTGAGCAGGATGTTCTCGGGCTTGATGTCGCGGTGGACGATCTGGCGTTGATGCGCGTAATGCAGGGCCTGCGCCGCCTCCCGCGCAATGCGGAGCGCGTCCTTGAGCGCGAGCTGCCCCTCGCGCCGGAGCCGGGCCCGCAGCGACTCGCCCTCGACGTAGGGCATCGTGAACCAGAGCTGGCCTCCGGCCTCGCCGGAGTCGAGCACGGTCAGGATGTGGGGATGCTGCAGGCGGGCCGCGAAGCGGATCTCGCGCTGAAAGCGGTCCGGTCCCAGCGTCGCGGCCAGCTCTGGCAGGAGGACCTTGAGGGCGACCGGCCGGTCGTGCTTGAGATCGTGCGCAAGAAAGACGGTGGCCATACCGCCGCGCCCGAGCTCGCGCTCGAGAACGTAGGTGCCGCTCAACCCGGTCTGGAGTTGCTCGCGAAGGTCGGCCATGAATACCGCAGGACGGTACGTTGATTGGTCCCGAAGGGGAAGGACCGGGGCCTCCGTGCGGCTCCCCCTATCGGCAGCCCGCGGCAAGCCGTATGCTAACCCGCCGGCCAACCTCCGTTCGGACCAACTCAACAGGTGGGATGCACCGATGACCGCGACCGCGATCGTCCCGGAGTACGTCCACACCCAGGAATTCCGGACGCCGGTGGCCGCCCGCCGCGGCATCGTCGCTGGCGTCGTCGGCAACATGCTGGAGTGGTACGACTTCGCGCTGTTCGGGTTCTTCGCGCGTCAGATCGGCACGCACTTTTTCCCGGCCGGCGATCCTACCGTCTCGCTTCTCGCCGCGTTCGGCACGTTCGCCGCCGGTTTCCTGATGCGCCCGGTGGGCGGCGCACTGTTCGGCTGGATCGGCGACCGCTACGGGCGCAAGCAGGCTCTGATCAGCTCGGTGCTCGCCATGGCGATCCCCTCCTTC
The DNA here is from genome assembly GCA_036560625.1 of Gemmatimonadales bacterium. Lineage (GTDB taxonomy): Bacteria > Gemmatimonadota > Gemmatimonadetes > Gemmatimonadales > GWC2-71-9 > DASQPE01. The sequence goes on along the minus strand of DATBQV010000409.1, from coordinate 2,649 downwards.
CTTATAGGATTGCTGCCGGACGCCGCGCATATCGGGCTGGCGGCGCCGGTCCTCCTCATCCTCCTTCGGATGCTCCAGGGCGTCGCCGTGGGAGGCGAGTACATGGCTTCCGCCGTGTTCCTGGTGGAGGGGGCCGAGCCCGGCCGGCGCGGCTTCATGGGAAGCTGGGGACCGTTCGGCGCCTCAGCGGGAACGCTGCTGGGGTCGGCCGCCGGGGCGATCGTGAACTTCGCCCTGCCGCCCGAGGCGGTGACGGCGTACGGCTGGCGCATCCCCTTTCTGCTCGGGCTTCTGGTAGGGCTCGGCGGGCTCGGCATCCGGCGGCACTACGTCGAGCGGGTGCCCCATCTGCCTCCCGCCAAGGCACCGCTGCTCGAGGCTTTCGCGGCTCACTGGCGAACCATGGTGCACCTGGTCGCGCTCGCCGGCGGAATCAGCGTCGGGTTCTACACCACGTTCGTCTATTCGTCCACCTGGCTGCAGCAGGTCGCCAACGTGCCCGCGAACACTGCGTTGGGCATCAACACCGCCTCGATGGCGCTGCTGCTCCTGGCGATACCTGTGGCGGGCATGGCGAGCGACCGCTTCGGGCGAAGGACGGTCCTGAGCGTGGCCGCCGGCGCCCTCGCCCTGTTCGCGGTGCCGCTCATGGCGCTGATGGCGACCGGACGACCCTCCTCGATATTCGGAGGGCAAATCTGTCTCGGCTTGCTCGTGGGCCTGAACGGAGCCACCCTCCCCGCGACGATGGCGGAGCTTGCGCCCTGGCGGGTGCGGTGCACCGTTCTCTCAGTGGGCTACAACGTCGCGCTGGCCATTCTGGGCGGGACGACGCCTATGGTGGCGGCGTGGCTGATGGCGCGGACGCACGTAAGCCTCGCTCCCGCGGCCTACCTCTCAGCCGCGGCGGCCGTCAGCTTCATCGGCGCGCTCTGTCTCCCGGGCACGGCCCGGCACCGGCTCACCACGGAGTTCCAGGCGCTCCGCCCTCGGCGCTGAGAGATGGGCACGCGACCTGCCCCTCTTCCAGGGAGTGTTGGGCTAACTGCTTGCGGCAGGCCATCTTCGTCTATGGCTGCCCGGGAATTTTGCCGCCCGGCCGCCACACTCGCCGCACTGCCGCTACACGCCCGGGAGGCTTGATGTCATCGAGTGGAGCCCGTTGGGGTCTGCCGCGGCCTGCCCGCCAAGGGCGCCGGATCGATTCGCCCTCGTTCGGGGGGCCGGCCGCCGCAGCGTGCGCCGGACGCGTGCTCCGCGTCCTCAGCTCGAGCAAGTATCGCAAGGGCAGCCTCGAGCAGATGGACTTCGCGCGGTGCCGGGAATCGCTTCTCGCGACGCTGCTCCGGTGTACGCGAGCTGGGGCGCCGATTCAGCTCACCTTGATGGCGTTCCCCTTCAAGGTCCCCAATCCAGCGAAGGTGGGACCGCGCGTACTGCCGGATCTGGCTGAGCTTGCCGCCATCCACCGCCTTCGCGCCCTCGGCACAGCCATCGCCGAGGAGTATTCCCCGGGGATGCGCCTCGACATCATCCATGACGGCGCGCTCATCGCCGACGTGTTCGACGTCGGGCTCGACGAGGTCCGCGCGTATGAGGCCTACTTCGCCCGGCTCCTGGGTGTGGTCGGGGGAGGGGGGCGGATTTGCTGCCACGACTTCGAGGCCGTGCAACGACGCGCCGGTCTCGATCCTGCCATGGCGCTCGACCAGCTTCGGGACGAGGCAACGCGCTGGTGGCGGATCACGCGTGGCAGGCCGCTCTGGCGGGCGGCCTTCCGGAAAACCTGCGGCATGCTGCGGGCCCGCGACCTCCCCCTGGCGAACGCTGGTGAGCTGCTCCGCGCGGCGGACACCGGATCCTTGCCGCCGGAGTACGCCTTCATCGAGCGCCGGGTGCACGAGGCCATGATCGCGTACCGGATCAAGAACGCGATCATCCACCGCTTCGATCCTCGGCCGGTCGCGTTTCCCGACGCCATTCACGCGACGACGCGCGTCCGGGGCGGCCGGCTCGCTCTCTGGCTCGTGCGCCGCGGGAACAGCCTGCTGCCCTGGCACGGCGTCGGGGCCGTGGACGAGAACGGGCATACGCGCGTGATGCGCGCGGAGCAGGTCGCGAATCGCCCGGACCTGCACGGGGTGGTCATCCCGGGAGAAGACACGCCCTTCTGCTATGCCCCCTCGCACGGGCGGCGCGACCTCGGCGGCGTGCTTCCGGTGTGACGCAGCCCGCCGGCCAACCGAAGCGCATCCTGTTCATCAGCACCGTGGCCGATCTGTACGGCGGCGAGCGCTCTTTGCTCGACGTCGTCGATCACATGAGTCCCGCCTGGGAGCCCCGGTTCGTCGTTCCGGGGCCGGGCCGCTTCGAGCAGCAGCTGCGCGAGCGGGGATATGCCGTCGACGAGTGCATCGTCCCGCGCGGGATGGGCCGGGGTGAGCTGAGGGAGCTGCCGGCGGCCCTTCGCCTGGCCCGGCTCATTCGCCGCTGCCGTCCCGATCTCGTGCATTTGAACCTGCACTTCGCGTGGCCGGTCACCTCGGCGGCCTGCCTGCTGGCGGGCGTGCCGCTGGTCATCCACGTGCGCAACATCATCAGCGGCCGGCGCGGGCGACTGGAGCGGTGGCTCTTTCAGCGGGCGGCCGC
>DATBQV010000408.1:0-8129 GCA_036560625.1 Gemmatimonadales bacterium | reverse complement strand
GAGGTAAGAGGTGAGAAGTGAGAGGGGTGGGAAAAGCGAGAGAGGGACCCCGACCGTCATCGGAGTCCCCCTCTCACTTCTCACTTCTCACCTCTTACGCGGTGAAACTGCTTCCGCACCCGCACCCGCCGGTTGCGTTCGGGTTGTGGAAGGTGAATCCCGAGCCCTGCATGGATGTGACGTAGTCGATGGTGATGCCGTTCAGGTACTGGGCGCTGAACCCGTCCACGAATACCCGGACGCCGGTGATGTCGGCGACGAGATCGTCATCCAGCGGACGCTCTTCGATGTTCAGGCTGTACTTGAACCCCGAGCAGCCGCCCGGAAGGACGCTGACCCGGAGCCCGGCCGTCTCGGCCGAAACCTGTTCGGCGGCGATGAATTTCCCGACTTCCTCAGCGGCCCGTGGGGTGAGGACAAGCTCGAACCCGGTGGTCTGGGCCTGCTGTTCTACGGTCATGGTGACTCCTCCGTGGGCTCCGTGGGGCTGGAGCGGTTCGGACGGTTGAATGGTCGAATGTTACCGGGCGGCCCTGGCCGTGTCAACGCCGGCCGCGAGTGTCGTGTCAGCACGCAAGTTACGCTGAATCAACAGGAAAGCCCCAATTGCCAGCACTGCATAGGCCCAACCCTCGGCGGGGCTTCCAGTCACCATCGCCCCCACCGCAAACACCGCGGAATACACCGCGACTACCCCCGCTATCCAGTTGACCCACGAGAGAACACCACCCGGAATCTGATCGTTCCCGTAGCCCAGCCGGGCGGCGATGTCTCGCCATCCCGCGCCACCGGGACGGACCCGCCGGTAGAATCGCTCCAGCGTCTCGGGGGACTCGGGCGGCGTCATGAACGTGACGCCGAGCCAGACCGCGGTAGTGATCCCGACGGTGATGAGCATGGCTCTCGCGTAGTCGGCGTTGGAGGTGTTCCCTGAGTCGAAATGCGCCCGTTGGAGTGCGAAGGAAACGATGAACGACGCGGCCATCGCGCTGATCTCGGACCAGGCGTTGATGCGCCACCAGTACCACCGAAGGATGAACACGAGCCCCGTGCCCGCGCCGAGCCCGATGAGGAGCTTCCAGCCCTGCTCGACGCTCTTGAGGTACGCCATGACGCCCAGCGACGCGACCATCAGGAAGACCGTGGCCACCCGGGACGCCACTACCTGGGCCCGACGGCCGGCGTCCGGATTGAGGAATCGGAGGTAGACGTCGTTCACCAGGTAGGAGGCGCCCCAGTTGAGGTGGGTCCCGATGGTGCTCATGTAGGCCGCCGCGAACGTGGCGAGGAGCAGGCCCTTCCACGGCGTCGGCAGGATATCCACCATCACGCGAACGTACCCCTCCTCGGGATTCGTCAGACCGGGGTACCGAATGAGCGCCACGAAGCCCACCAGAATCCAGGGCCACGGCCTGAGCGCGTAGTGGGCGATGTTGAACCACAGTGTCGCCAAGAGCCCGTGCCGCTCGTCCTTGGCCGCGAGCACCCGCTGGGCCACGTAGCCCCCGCCGCCGGGCTCGGCGCCGGGATACCACGTCGCCCACCACTGCACCGCGAGAAAGACAAACAGCGTGGACGCGGGCAGCCAGGCCTTGTCGGTGGGCGGAATGACGCTGAACGCCGCTTCCCGTGAGCCGAAGTGTTCGGCCGCGCGCTGGGTAAGGACTCCGAGCCCGCCGACCGACTTGACGGCGAGCACGGCGAGCAGGATCACCCCGCCCATCTTCACGACGAACTGGAACGTGTCGGTCACGACGACGCCCCACAGGCCGGCGAAGATGGTGTACCCCGCGGTGACGAGAAAGAGCAGCACCGCGGCCTGCCACGGATTGATGTTGAGCGAGATCTCGAGCACCGTCACCATCGCCCGGGTGACCCACCCCATGATGATCAGATTGACCGGCAACGCGAGATAAAGCGCGCGAAAGCCACGGAGCACGGCGGCGGGCTTGCCGCCGTAGCGCAGCTCGGCGAACTCGAGGTCGGTGAGCACGCCTGCGCGCCGCCAGAGGCGCGCGAAGAAAAAGACCGTCAGGATGCCGGAGACCGCGCCGTTCCACCAGAGCCAGTTGCCCGCCACCCCGTACTTCGCCACGAGTCCGGACACCACCAACGGCGTGTCCGCCGAAAACGTGGTGGCGACCATGGACGTCCCGGCCAGCCACCAGGGGAGCGCTCGGCCCGACAGGAAGTACTCGTCGAGCGAGCTGCCGGCGCGCCGCGTGTACGCGAGGCCGATGGCGGCGGAGGCGACGAAGTACGCCAGGATGATGAGCCAGTCGGCAAAGGCGAGGCGCATCGGGGCTCCCGGTGGAGGGTCAGTGTGACGCGCGAGTCACGGCTGCTCGGTCGAGGCCGGCGCCGAGGGGATAGCCGGGCGGCACGCGGATCGGCAGACGACCGCCGATGGCGGCGCCGGTCAGCGCCCGTGCCACGGCCGTCTCGGTGAGAACGTTCGCGGCCCAGCCGATGAGGTACGACCTTACGTGCGGGGTCTGCGCGATGATGTACGGCGACCCGAGCGAAACGACGACGGTCTTGCCGGGTGCCGATTGGTCGATCAACGCCGCCAGGCCGTCCGGCATGCCGATGCCGCCGCGCCAGGGCACCGCGCGGATCGCGACGGCGAACACCGCGTACGGATTGGTCCGGAGCGCCGCGCGCGCGGAATCGAGGCTCGCCGGCCCGCTGGACGGATAGAGTCGGATCAGCGACACGCTGTAGCCGGCCGCTCGTAGCTCCTGCGTCAGCGTCGGCCCGACGACCGGGTTGCCTTCGTCCCCGTAGGCCACCAGCGTCACGCTTCTGGGCCGCGCGCGCAGGCTGTCCAGCGCGCCATCGTCGGCGAGAAGCACGACGGCGCGCCCGGCGATGTCGAGGGCCGTGCGCAGGTGCTCTCCGCTTCCGACCACGCGGGGCACACTGTCGAGCGAGACCGTCCGCCGGTCGAAGAGACCGAGCCGCTGCTTCAGCGCGAGCACCTTCCGCACGGACCGATCGAGGCGCGCCTCGCTCACGCGGCCGTCGCGCACGGCCCGCTCGAGCGCGTCGATTGTGGCGGCGGGATCCGCGGGCTGAAGCAGGACGTCGGCCCCGGCGAGGAACGCGAGCACCGGGGGATCGGCCCGGCCGTACGCGCTGACCAGCGCGCCCATGTCGAGCGCGTCGGTGACGACCAGCCCCCGAAAGCCGAGCGAGTCGCGCAGCAGGCCCGTGACGATGGCGGGCACCAGGGTGCCGGGACGGCTCTGGCCGTCATCGAGCGCCGGCAGCGCGATATGCGCCGACATCACGGCGGTGACGCCGGCCCTGATGGCGGCGCGAAACGGAAGCAGCTCGAGCGTGTCGAGCCGGCGCCAGTCGGCGGCCACGGTCGGAAGCCCGATGTGGGAGTCGGTGCCGGTATCGCCGTGGCCGGGAAAATGTTTCGCGGTCGCGGCCATGCCGTGCTCCTCGAGGCCGCGCACTTCCGCGGCCACGAGTCGGGCCACGGCGCGCGGATCCTCGCCGAACGAGCGCGTGTTGATGATGGGATTCGCCGGATTGTTGTTGACGTCGGCCACGGGCGCGAACGCGAGATGGATGCCCACCGCGCGTCCTTCTTCGGCCGTGATCCGTCCCATCGCGTAGGCATCGGAGTCCCGGGCGGTGGCGCCCACGCCCATATTGAAGGGGAACGGCGTCCCGCCCACGAGGCGGATCGCGGTGCCGCCCTCGAGGTCCGAGGCCACGAGGAGCGGAAGCGGGGAGCGGCCCTGGAGCGAGTTGAGCCGCGCGGCGATGTCGAGGGGAGAGCCGACCGAGACGATCACGCCGCCCACGTGGAGCGAGTCCACGAGTCGCACCGTGGTAGCGAAGCTCCAGTCGTCGTAGGCGGCGTAGGTGCCGGCCATCCACGGCATCACCAGCTGCGCGACTTTGTCTCTCACGGAGAGCGCGGCCAGTCGGCGATCCAGATCGACGGCCGCCTCGGCGGTGGGCGCGGTGGTCGGCGCGCGCGCCGTGACCGGGGCCGGTGGCGGCGTTCCCGCGCCGGGCGCGCAGGCGGCCAGCACGCCAATCGAGATCAGGAGCGTTCGGTGCACAGACGGCTCGCGCGCTGGTGGGGTTGGGTGCTTGGGCTCGGCGCGGCCTGCGCGCCCGCCTCGGCTGCCCGGATTGCGCAGCCGCCCGATCGACAGACCGCCGGCGCGCCGGTGCTCCCGGGCATCGACGTGCTGCTCCGCGACAGCGTTCACCTCGTGCGCGGGCGCCGGACCGGACTGGTGACGAACCAGACGGGGATCGACGCGCGCGGAGTCAGTGACATCACCCGGCTGCGTGACGCCGGTGTGCAGCTCGTGGCGCTGTTCAGCCCCGAGCACGGCTTCCGGGGGCTGGCCGAGGCCGGTGCGGCGGTGGCTTCGACGGTGGATTCTGCAACGGGTCTCCCAATCTACAGCCTCTACGGCCGCACTTCCGCGCCGACACCCCAGATGCTGCAAGGGGTGGACCTGCTGCTCGTGGATCTCCAGGACGCCGGGGCTCGCTACTACACCTACATCGGGACCACGATCGACGTCATGGCCGCCGCGGCTCGGCAGCGCATCCCCGTGATCGTGCTCGACCGGCCCGATCCGATCGGCGGTGCAGTGCAGGGGAACGTGCTCGATCCCGCGTACACCTCGGCGGTGGGACGGCTCGCGGTGCCGATGCGTCACGGGCTCACGATGGGTGAGCTGGCGCTGCTGGCGCGAGCCGACCTCGGACTCGGCACGATGCTCACGGTGGTGCCGGTCGCCGGGTGGCGCCGAAGCGTTGTCTGGGATGAGACGGGCTTGCCGTTCGTCGCGCCCAGCCCGAACCTCCGCTCCGTCGAAGCGCTCTTCCACTACCCGGGGCTCTGCCTGTTCGAGGGAACGGCGCTGTCGGTCGGACGGGGCTCGGATGCCCCGTTCGAGCAGATCGGCGCGCCGTGGCTCGACACCGCCGCCGTGCTGGCCCGCGTGCGCGCGGCGCGGCTCCCGGGTGTGCGGTTTCGGGGGACGACCTTCACGCCGCGCGCGCCCGGCGACGGGCGTTTTGCCGACACGGCGGTGGTTGGGATCCGGCTCGAGACCACCGACCGCCGCGTCTACGACCCGACCACCACCGCCGTCCACCTGCTCGCCGCGGTTGCGGCCGTGCACCCCGACCGGATCGGGTGGATGGCCGGGCATTTCGACCGGCTGGCCGCCGGGCCCGGACTCCGTGAGGCGATCCAGGCAGGTCGCGACCCCGACGAGATTGTCGGGGACTGGGCTGCCGGGCGGGCTGCCTTCGAGACGCGACGAAGGCCCTATCTGCTGTACGGAGAATAGCTAAGGGCTAACGGCTAACGGCCAAGAGCCACCGGCCACCGGCCACCGGCTGCCAATAGCCAAATCCCGTTCTCACGATTATTGTTTCGCGGCGTTTTCGGGGCCCGCGAGGCCCACTGAGCACCCCTCGTCCGACCGAGGAGCGACACCCGCTGAAGCCGCTGGAGGCTCTGGAACGGCCGTTCTATGCCGCCGTTCGCCCGCTGGTGGACTGGCTGATTCGGAGCGGCATCAAGCCCAACACGATCACGACGTTCGGCACCGGGCTGGTGCTTCTCTCGGCCTTGGCCTACGGTGTCGGCGCGATCCGGTTGGGTGGCGCGCTGCTGCTCGTGAGCGGCATCGTGGACACGCTCGACGGCCAGGTGGCCCGCGGCGGCGCGATGGTGACGAAATTCGGCGCCTTCTATGACTCGACGCTGGACCGGATCGGCGATGGTGCCACGTTCATCGGGATCGGTGCGTTCCTGCTCACCGCGCCCGATGTCGCGTATCGGCTGCCGGCGATCATCACCTGCATGGTGGCGATCCTCGCATCGCTCCTGGTGTCGTACGCCCGGGCGCGCGCCGAGGGGCTCGGCATCGAGTGCAAGGTGGGGATCGCCCAGCGGGCGGAGCGGATCGTGGGCCTCGGCGCGGCATCGCTGCTGGTCGGCGCCGGTCCCCGGGCGCTGGTGCTCGAGGCCCTCGTGGCGCTGCTCGCCGCCGCCTCGATCATCACCGTGGTGCAGCGGTTCATCTATGTCTACCGGCACGCGGAAGGCCGCGCGCCGGAAGTGACGGTGCGTAAGGTCGAGCCGGCCGCCCCGACGACGCGGGCGCTGGATTCTCTCGCGAAAGGATCATGAGCGTGGCGGACCAACGGGCGCGGACGGTCGCGCCGGCCAAGGGCAAACTCGGCGTGCTCTGCGTGGGGCTGGGCGCGGTCGCGTCCACCTTCATCGCGGGCGTCGAGAACATCCGGCGCGGCAAGGCGCGCCCGATCGGCTCCCTGACCCAGATGGGGACGATCCGGCTGGGCAAGCGGACCGAGGGGCGCGCGCCGCTCATCAAGGACTTTGTCCCCCTGGCGGACCTCAAAGACCTGGTCTTCGGTTCCTGGGACCCGATCCCCGACGATTGCTACACCGCCTGCATCCGGGCCGGCGTGCTGGACCGGCACGAGCACGTGGAGCCGATCGCGGAGTTCCTCAAGGGCATCAAGCCGATGCCGGCCGTGTTCGACCAGAACTACGTGAAGCGCCTCGAGGGGATCAACGTCAAGCACGGCAAGAGCAAGCGTGATCTGGCCGAGCTGCTGCGGGCGGACATCCGTGACTTCAAGTCACGCAATCAGTGCGACCGTCTGGTGATCGTCTGGTGCGCCTCGACCGAGATCTTCATCAGCGCGGGCCCGACCCACTGGACTTTGGAGGCGTTCGAAAAAGCGATGGACGCGAACGACCCGTCCATCGCGCCGTCGATGCTCTACGCCTGGGCCGCCCTCATGGAGAACGTGCCCTTCGCCAACGGCGCGCCGAACCTCACGTGTGACTTCCCGGCGCTGGAGCAGCTGGCCAAGACCCGCGGCATCGCGATCGGCGGGAAGGATTTCAAGACCGGCCAGACGATGGTCAAGACGGTCCTCTCCCCGATGTTCAAGGCCCGCATGCTGGGCGTCGCCGGCTGGTACTCGACCAACATCCTCGGCAATCGCGACGGCGAGGTGCTCGACGATCCCGAGAGCTTCAAGACCAAGGAAGAGTCGAAGCTCGGCGTGCTCGAGTACATCCTGCAGCCGCAGCTGTATCCCGAACTGTATGGTGCCATGTATCACAAGGTGCGGATCAACTACTATCCGCCCCGCGGCGACAACAAGGAAGGCTGGGACAACATCGACATCTTCGGGTGGCTCGGCTACCCGATGCAGATCAAGGTCGATTTCCTGTGCCGGGATTCCATTCTCGCCGCGCCGCTGGTGCTCGATCTCGCGCTGTTCTTCGATCTCTCCCAGCGGGCCGGACTCGCCGGAATCCAGGAGTGGCTCTCCTTCTACTTCAAGAGCCCGCAAACGGCCCCGGGGCTCTACCCGGAGCACGACCTCTTCATTCAGCAGACGAAGCTCAAGAATACCTTGCGGTGGCTCATGGGCGAGGAGCAGATCACCCACCTCGGCATCGAGTACTACCGCGAGGCATGAAGTACTTCCACCGCACGTCGGTTCCACCGGACGAAGTGCTTGCCCGCGCCGCCCAGTTCTTCGGCGCCCGGCTCCGGCCGATGGAGGAGGGGCCGCGCCGGCGCCGCTTCGCCGGCGCCGTCGGACAGATCGGGGTCAGCGTGGAGGCCGAAGGCGGCCACTACACCCGGATCACGGTGGAAACCAACCAGCCCGGGGAGAGCGAGGCCGACCGGCTCGCCAAGCGCTTCCTCACGCTGGTGCACACGATGGCCGAGCCCAGCCACGCCCCGCGTGGCGCCTACTAGCCAGCCCAGGAGACTCTCGATGAATCGGTGGACGGCGCTTCTTCTCTCGACGGCGGGCCTGCTCATGGCGCGCTCGGCGACTGCGCAGGAGGCGGGGGGGCATGCGGGTGGGGGTGAGGCGAGCCTCAGGATCCCCGACCTGAACTCGGTGCAGTTCCTGAGCAGCGGGATTCCCGGCCACACGCTTCTGCTCAGCGGCCTCGCCGTGTGCGCGCTCGGCCTGCTCTTCGGGCTCGTGATCTACGGGCAGCTCAAGCGGCTGCCGGTCCACGAGTCGATGCGCGAGGTGTCGGAGCTGATCTACGAGACCTGCAAGACCTACCT
>DATBQV010000407.1:0-6181 GCA_036560625.1 Gemmatimonadales bacterium | reverse complement strand
CGAAGAGGACGTCGGAAACGTCGGCGGCCTGGTCCGGGTCCTTCGAGACTACCGTCTCGGCACCGGTCGCGAGATCGAGCCGGATCAGCTGAGCGAACTGCGTCTCGCCGTGATCGCTGGTGAGGTAGAGGGACCGGCCGTCCGGAGGAAGCCGGAGCGGGTTCACCGTTTCGGTCGCCGGATAGGTGGTGAGCAGGCGCCACGCGGAGGCCGAGTCGGACCGGGCCGAGTCGGACCGGACGTAGATCTCCGTCTCGCCGGCGGGACCTTGCGCGGTGGCGGCGCGGATCGTGTGGCCCCGGTCGAGCAGATACGATCCGAAGCGGCCGGGGTTCTGCTCGGCCACGGTCAGCGCACCGGTCTTGAGATCGAGCCAGCACGCGTCGAACGCGCTCGGGTCGCGGTTGTTGAGGGCGATGAAGATGCGGTCGGGGAGGTCGCGCGGAATGTCGGCGACGAAGGCGCGGGCCTTGTCGAACGGCGTCAGGTCACGGGCCTCGTCCGGGCTCGCGGCGTCCACCGGCAGCGCGTAGATGTGGAAGTTCTCGTTGCCGCCTCGGTCCTGGAGGTAGAGCAGCCGCTTGCCGTCGGCCGACCAGTAGTACTGGACGATCGGGCGCGTGGTGTCCGCCGTCATCCGCCGCTCGGCGCCGCCCGCCACCGGCCGGACGAACACGTTGAGCTTGTTGTGGTACGGCTTGAGATAGGCCAGCCACCGGCCGTCCGGTGAGATCTGCGCCAGCGCGATCTCGGGGGGATTGAAGAAGTGCTGGACCGGGATGATCGGGGGCAACTGGGCGACGGCGGGCGGGGCGGAGGATGCGAGCGTGGCGAGCGTGACGGCCACGGCGGCGGCGGCCTGTCGAATCCGGTGGTCGGCAACGGTCATGATCCTCTCCTGGGCTGTACCCCTCGCGGCGGGGTCTCTATCTTGACGCTCATGTTTCCTGTGTGACGCACATTTCCTGCGTTCGGAGCAGCTTTGTGAGCGACGCCACGACGCCTGTCATCCTGTCCGCCGTCCGCACCCCGATCGGAAGGTACCTCGGCGGCCTTTCCTCTTTTACGGCGCCCGCCCTCGGCGCCCTCGTGATCCGTGAGACGGTCCGCCGAGCCGGGGTAGACCCCGCCTCGGTGGACGAGGTCATCATGGGTCAGGTGGTCCAGGGCGGCTCCGGGCAGGCCCCCGCCCGGCAGGCCATGATCAACGCCGGTCTCCCGGGGCACGTCCCCGCGCTCACCATCAACAAGGTCTGCGGCTCCGGGCTCAAGGCGGTCATGCTGGGCGCCCAGGCGATCAAGGCGGGCGACGCCGAGTGCATCGTGGCGGGCGGGCAGGAGGCCATGTCCGCTGCCCCGTACTACGTGTACGGAATGCGAAATGGTGTCAAAGCGGGCAACCAGACCATGGTCGACGGGATGATCCACGACGGCCTCTGGGATTCGTTCGGGTGCTGCCACATGGGGGAGTACGCCGAATACACGGCCGATAAGGCGGGCGTCTCCCGCGAAGACCAGGACCGCTATGCCTTCGAGAGCCACCAGAAGGCCCTTGCCGCCATCGCCGCCGGCAAGTTCGAGGCGGAGATCCTCCCGGTGCAAGGGACCGGCAAGGGTAGCCCGGTAGTCGCGGTGGACGAGGCTCCCCGGAAGGACACCAGCCTCGATACGCTGGCCAAGCTGAAACCGGCGTTCCGGAAGGACGGCGGCACAGTCACCGCGGGCAACGCCCCCGGTCTTAATGATGGCGCAAGCGCGCTGATCGTTGCGTCGCTCGCATTCGCCCGGGCCCACGGACTCACGCCGATGGCGCGGGTCACCGCGTACGCCACGGGCGGAGGCGACCCGCGCGACCTGTTCTTCGCGCCCGTGCTCGCGGTCAAGAACCTGATGGCCCGGGCCGGGACCCGTATCGGCGACTACGATCTTATCGAGGCGAACGAGGCCTTCGCGGTGCAAGCCATCGCGGACGGGCGGGAGCTGAAGTGGGACTGGAGCCGCGTCAACGTGAACGGCGGCGCCGTTGCCCTCGGTCACCCGATCGGCGCGAGCGGAGCCCGCGTGCTCACGACGCTCCTGTACGCGCTCAAGGACCGGGGGAAGAGCACCGGCCTCGCGACGCTCTGCCTCGGTGGCGGGAGCGCGGTGGCCCTCAGCGTGGAGATGTTGTCATGAACGAGAGCGACGTGCGCCCCCCGGCCGACGCCGGCCCTGCGGCGGGAGCCAGTCCCGCCCTCATCGCCGGCGCCCGCGTCGGCCCGCGGATCATCGCCATCGTAGTGGGCGCGGCCGTCGTGGCCCTCGCCGCGCAGGTCGCGGTGCGGCTCCCGTTCACCGTCGTGCCGCTCACACTCTCGCCGCTCGCCGTGCTCGTAGTGGGCGGCCTGCTCGGCCCCCGCGGTGGGGCGGCCGCGCTGGTGCTCTACCTCGCGGCGGGCGCCGCGGGGCTTCCGGTGTTCGCCGGGGGAGCGGCCGGCGCAATTCATCTGCTCGGCCCGACCGGCGGGTACCTGCTCGCCTTCCCGGTGGCGGCCGCGGTGACCGGACGACTCTGCCGGTCGGCCACAATCGCCCGGGTGTTGCTCGCGTGCGTGGCGGGCATGGTCGTGATCCACATCGGCGGTGTGTCCCAGCTCGCGATTCTCGGCGGCGACCCGGCCGCGGCCTTCCGGGTGGGCTTCCTCCCCTTCTTCTCCAACGATCTGGTGAAGGTCGGCCTTGCCGCCCTGTTGATTCTGGGCCTCGGCCCACGGCTTCGCGCCGTCCGTTGACGATCCGGCTTCAGCCCGGCTGGCGCGGGGTCCTGCTGGCGGTCGTTTTGTCGATCGCCTTCGCGCTCATCGGCTTCTTCGTCTCGCTGGCTCTGATCTTCCTGTACGTGGCCGTGGGATCCGCTGATCTGAGCGCCGGCGTCGAAGCCATCCGGGTTCCCGGAGCGGTCCAGACGCTGGTGCAGGGAGTCGCGCAGCTCATCGGTTTTCTCATCGCCACATTGATGATCGGGAAATGGGCGCTCGGCTGGACCTTCCGGGACCTCCGCTGGACCCGCGGCCGGCCGGCGCTGGTCGGCGCGCTCAAGGGCGTCGGGGTCGGCGCGGCCGCGGCCGCGCTTGCGATCGTCGGCGCCGTCGCGCTCCACTCGGCGTTCTGGTCGGCCGACCGGGGTGACATGGGCGAGTACGTGGTGCAGGTGTCCAAGACCGCCGGCGTGCTGGCTCCCGCGGCGCTCAGCGAGGAGGTCATGTTTCGCGGCCTGCCGCTCGTGCTGCTCGCGAAGGTCATGGGCCGCTGGCCGGCGCTCGTGCTCGTGGCGGGCATCATCTTCTCGTTGCTCCACGGCCTCAATCCCAACATCACGCCGCTGGCCTACGTCAACGTCGCGCTGGCCGGCATCTTTCTGGGCGTCGCCTTCTACGCGCCCGGCGGCATCTGGACCGCGTTCGGCGCCCATCTCGGCTGGAACGTCATGCTCGCGGCGCTGGACGCACCGGTGAGCGGGCTTCCGTTCGCCATTCCCCTGCTCGACTATCACGCCGGCGACCCGACCTGGCTCTCGGGCGGACAGTTCGGTCCCGAGGGGGGCGTGCTGGCCACGATCGCGCTGGGCGCGGCGCTCTTCGTCGCCTGGCGCTGGACCCGGGAGAAGACCACATGACGTCCCGCGCAGCGGTCGTGGGCGCCGGCACGATGGGCAACGGGATCGCCCACGTGTTCGCGCAGCACGGGTGGGAAGTGGCGCTCATCGATACCGTGCCGGCCGCGCTGGACAAGGCGCTCGGCACGATCCGGACGAATCTCGAGCGCCAGGTGAAGAAAGGCGCGCTTCCCGCGGATGCCCCGGCGCAGGTGCTGGGGCGAATCCAGACGGCTCCGGCGCTCGACGCGGCCAAGGGCGCGAGTCTGGTCGTGGAGGCGGCGAGCGAGAACCCGGCGATCAAGTTCGCGGTGTTCGAGCAGCTCGACCGGATCGCCGAGCCGGCGGCCATCCTCGCCACCAACACCAGCTCGATCTCGATCACCGAGATCGCCGCGCGGACGCGCCGGCCCACCCAGGTGATCGGCATGCACTTCATGAATCCGGTGCCGGTGATGCAGCTGGTGGAGGTCATCCGCGGCCACTCCACCAGCGACGCCACGACGGCGACGGTCATGGAGACCGCCCGCGCGCTCGGCAAGGTCCCGGTGGAGGTGAACGACTACCCGGGGTTCGTGTCCAACCGCGTGCTGATGCCGATGATCAACGAGGCCATCTTCTGCGTCATGGAAGGCGTGGCGACTCCCGAGGCCATCGACACGGTCATGAAGCTCGGCATGGCCCATCCGATGGGCCCGCTCGCCCTCGCCGACTTCATCGGGCTCGACGTCTGCCTCGCGATCCTCGAGGTGCTCCACCGCGGCCTCGGCGACGACAAATACCGGGCGTGCCCGCTGTTGCGGAGGATGGTGGCGGCCGGACAGCTGGGGAAGAAGACGGGGCGGGGATTCTATGACTACGGTGAGAAGTGAGAGGTGAGAAGTGAGAAGGGGGCCCCTGTTACGTCCAACTTCTCACTTCTCCCGTCTCACTTCTCACTGTCCCTGCCGTCCTGTCCCCCGCAGGCGCCCGTATATAGATTAGCGTCAATGCCGGAACTCATCCCGATCGGCGCGGACCACGCCGGCTTTTCGCTCAAGGAACGGCTCAAGGCGGAGCTTGCCCGGCTCGGGTACGAGCCGCTCGATGTTGGCGCGCACTCGGCCGAGTCGGTGGACTATCCCGACTACGCCCACGAGGTGGCCAACCGGGTGGGGCACGGTGATGCGACGCGCGGCGTGCTGCTCTGCGGCACCGGTCTCGGGATGTCCTACGCGGCCAACCGACACCACGGCGTGCGCGCGGCGGTGGCTTGGGCCCCGGAGATCGCGAAGCTGGCCCGGGAGCACAACGACGCCAACGTGCTGGTGCTGCCGGCCCGCTTCGTGAGCGAAGACGAAGGCGTCGAGATTCTGCGGACGTGGCTCGACACGAGGTTCGAGGGCGGGCGGCACGCCCGCCGAGTCGCCAAGATCGAAGAGGAGACCCGATGATGCTCGACCACAACGCCTCTCTGCGCGATGCCGACCCGGTGGTGGCCGGCCTCATCGACCGGGAGCTGTATCGCCAGCGTCACGGGCTCGAGCTGATCGCGAGCGAGAACTTCGCCAGCCGCGCCGTCATCGACGCGATGGGCACGCCGCTCACCAACAAGTACGCCGAGGGGTATCCCGGCCGGCGCTATTACGGCGGCTGCGAGGTGATCGACGAAATCGAGCAGCTCGCGATCGACCGGCTGAAGCAGCTCTTCGCGGCGCAACACGCCAACGTGCAGCCGCACTCCGGCGCCCAGGCGAACTTCGCGGCGTTCATGGCGCTCATCCGCCCGGGTGAGAAGCTCATGGGCATGGCGCTCCCGCACGGCGGTCACCTCTCGCACGGCGCGGCCGTCAACCACAGCGGCGTGATCTGGCAGGCGGTGCACTACGGCGTCGATCCCGCCACCGGCCGGATCGACTACGACAAGGTGCGGGAACAGGCGCTCCGTGAGCGGCCGCGACTGATCATCGCCGGCGGCAGCGCGTACGCCCGGATCATCGACTTCGCCGCGTTCCGGGCCATCGCCGACGAGATCGGCGCGTTCTTCCTGGTGGACATGGCCCACTTCGCCGGATTGGTCGCGGGCGGCGTGCATCCGTCGCCGGTGCCCCACGCGCAGGTCGTCACCAGCACCACTCACAAGACGCTGCGTGGCCCGCGCGCGGGACTCATCCTCTCGATTGCCGAGCACGCCAAGGCCATCGACAAGTCGGTATTTCCGGGAACGCAGGGCGGCCCGCTCGAGCACGTGGTCGCGGCCAAGGCGGTCGCGTTCGGCGAGGCGCTCACCGATGACTTCAAGCGCTACGCCGCGCAGGTAGTCGAGAACGCCAGGACCCTCGCGCAGAGTCTCGTGGACCGGGGCTTCGCGATCGTCTCCGGCGGGACCGACACCCACCTGATGCTGGTGGATCTCCGACCCAAGTCCCTCACCGGCAAGGCCGCCGAGGCGATTCTGGGCAAGGCCGGCATCACGGTCAACAAGAACACGATCCCGGACGATCCGCAGTCGCCGTTCGTGACCAGCGGCATCCGCATCGGCACGCCGGCCGTGACGACCCGCGGCCT
>DATBQV010000406.1:0-6427 GCA_036560625.1 Gemmatimonadales bacterium | reverse complement strand
CCGGCGTCTTCGAGAAGCCGAGTCCCGGGTCCACCACGAGGGCGTCGGCAGAGACGCCGGCGGCCGTCGCACGGGCTATCGCCTCGCTCAGCTCGGCCAGCACCGCGGGCATCGGATCCCCGCCGTATTCGGCGTGCGCGTACGACGCGATCTCGGCCAGCGAGCCGCGGGAATGCATGAGCACGAGCCCTGCGCCGGCCGACGCCACCACCGAGGCAAGGCCGGGGTCGTGGCGTAACGCGGTCACGTCGTTCACGATCGCGGCGCCCGCGTCGAGCGCGGTCCGGGCAACACCGGACTTCACCGTGTCCACCGATATGGCGACCTGAGGCAGATCGCGCCGGATCGCCTCGACCACCGGGATGACCCGGCGCAGCTCCTCCGCCTCCGACACCAGCGCATCCCTTCCGGGTCGGGTGGACTCCCCTCCCACGTCCACAATGGCCGCGCCGTCCCGAGCCAGCCGTTCTGCCTGAGCGCGCGCGCCGTCGAGATCCGCGTAGCGTCCCCCGTCGCTGAAGCTGTCCGGCGTAACGTTGAGGATGCCCACGAGCACCGGGCGATCGAGCGGGATCAGGACGCGGGCGGTACGCCAGGCCGGAGGAGGGTCGGGCGGCATGGCGAGACCGAGTCTCGTGGAGATCTCGCGCAGCTCCTCCGGCGCGGTCCACGGCCGGGCCAGCGCGCTCAGGCGCGTGCGACTACCGGCCAGAACGGCCCAGCCGTCGCCGGTCACGACCTCGAGGCCAAGGCGCCCGGCAAAACGGACCAGGGACTCGAGAGTCGCCTGGTCCAGGTCGTTGATGTGGAAGGCTAGAGACTGGGTGCCGCCCGCCGCGGCTTCGGCCGCCTCCGGAGCCCAGCCGTGCGCCGCTAGTGCGTCGCGGAGGGGCCGGGGTGAGTGGAAGGCGAGCGGAACGACATTCACGCGCCGGCCGGCTCGGCGGGCGGAGCGCCCAGAATCGGCGCCCTGACGGGCTGGGCGACGGGCTTGGCCGGCGGCGCAGCCTGCGCCGGCAACGGCTCGGCTACCGGAGGACGCGGCGCGAGCAGCTCGCCCTTCGCCAGGTGGTCGAGATCCTCGCGGTCGAGCGTCTCCCGCTCCAGCAGCGCCACCGCGATGCGGTCGAGCAATTCCCGGTTGGCTTCGATGATCTGGACGGCCTTGGCGTAGGCCTCGTCCACCAGTCGCTTGACCTCGTCGTCCACCATCTCGGCGGTGCGCTCGGAGATCTCCCGGCGCTGGGCGAACTCCCGGCCGAGGAAGATTTCCTGCTCCTTGTCACCCACGGCGAGCGGGCCGATCCGCTCGCTCATGCCGAACTGGGTCACCATCCGGCGGGCGAGCGCCGTGGCCCGCTCGATGTCGTTGCCCGCGCCCGTGGTCACCTTCTCCGGGCCGAACACGATCTCCTCGGCCCCCCGGCCGCCGAAGAACATCGCCAGGCTGCCGATGAGCCATTCCTTGGTGTAGTTGTGCCGGTCTACCTCGGGAAGCGAGGCCGTGAGGCCGAGCGCGCGACCACGCGGCACGATCGTGACCTTGTGGATCGGGTCGCTCCCCGGAATCTTGAGCGCGACGGTGGCATGCCCGGCCTCATGGTAGGCGGTGAGCCGCCGCTCGTCCTCGGTGAGCACGAGGCTCCGCCGCTCGACGCCCAGCATCACCTTGTCCTTCGCCTCCTCGAAGTCCTGCATGTCCACCAGCGTCTTGTTGTTCCGTGCCGCGAGCACCGCCGCCTCGTTCACGAGGTTGGCGAGGTCCGCGCCGGCCATGCCGGGCGTCCCCTTGGCAAGGATGTCGAGCCGCACGTCGGACGACAGCGGGATCTTCCGGGTGTGGATCCGGAGGATTTGCTCCCGGCCGCGGACGTCCGGCGCGTCCACCACGATCTGGCGATCAAAGCGCCCGGGACGCAGCAGCGCGGGATCCAGCACGTCGGGCCGGTTGGTGGCCGCGAGCAGAATCACGCCGTCGTTCGACTCGAACCCGTCCATTTCGACGAGGAGCTGGTTGAGCGTTTGCTCCCGCTCGTCGTGCCCGCCGCCAAGGCCGGCGCCGCGGTGCCGGCCGACCGCGTCGATTTCGTCGATGAAGATGATGCAGGGCGCGTGCGCCTTGCCCTGCTCGAACAGGTCACGCACGCGGCTCGCCCCGACGCCGACGAACATCTCGACGAAGTCGGAGCCCGACATGGAAAAGAACGGCCGGCCGGCTTCGCCCGCGACGGCCTTGGCGAGAAGCGTCTTGCCGGTGCCCGGCGGGCCCACCAGCAGCGCTCCCTTGGGCAGCCGGCCGCCGAGCCGGGTGAACCTCTGCGGGTCCTTGAGGAACTCGATGATCTCCTGCAGCTCGTACTTGGCCTCATCGGCGCCGGCCACGTCCGCGAACGTGATCTTGGGCGTGTCGCCGGCGAGCAGCTTGGCCTTGGACTTCCCGAAGGCGAACGCCCGGCTGCCGCCGGCCTGGAGCTGGCGCAACAGGAAGAACCAGAGGCCGAGGATTACGACCCAGGGAAGCGCGGCGATGATGATCGCGGTGATGCCGCCCTTGGGCTCCCGGGCGATGACCTGGACACCGGCGTCGTCCAGACGCTTGAGGAAGGTCTCGCTGTTGGCGACGGGGAGCAGCACGGTGAAGCTCTTGGCCGGACGGCCGTCCTGCGCCACCGGCGTCTTGAAGTCGCCCTCGAGGCGCTTCCCGTCGTACACCTCTACCCGGGCGACATTACCCGCGTCCAGCTGGTGGCTGAACTCCGTGTAGGAAAACTCCTGGGTCGGGCTGCGCTGCCGGCTCATCATCTGGAACAGCGCCAGCGCGAGCAGGGCCACCAGCAGCCACAGCGCGAGGTTCTTACTCAGGTTCCCCCAGCTGGGACGTTGGGGTCGGCTCGGAAGTCGGTCAGCCATCTAGGAATCCAGATCCGCGATGAATGGCAAGTGACGAAAGTCCTCGGCGTGGTCGAGGCCGTAGCCCACGAGAAACGCCGGGGGCGCCCGGAATCCGATGAAGCGAAGCTCCGCCGGCCGTACGGGCGCGAGTTGCTTGTCGAGCAGCGCGCAGATCGCGAGGCTTCGAGCGCGCCGCCCGCCCAGGAGCGCCAGCAGGCGCTGGAGGGTCTTCCCGCTATCAATTATATCCTCGACGAGCAGGATGTGTTTGCCCGCGAGGTCGGTTTCCGGGTCATACAGCAGCCGCACCGTACCAGTCGAGACTTTCCCGGGGCCGTAGGAGCTGGCCACCAGGAAGTCGATCTGGATCGGCCGCTCGATCTTCCGGACCAGATCACTCAGAAAAATGAAGCTGCCCTTGAGGAGTCCGAGCACCAGCAGATCGCCGTCCGGGAACGCCGCCGTGACCTCGCGACCAAGCTCCGCCACACGCCGCGCGATCGTCGCCTCGTCGTAGACTATCGATTTGATCGCTCGGCCGCCGGTGCGGCGGAGAATCTCAGGTGAGCTCAGCGTCAACACGCAGCGCCTCCGCGCCGGGTGGAGGGAGCAGGCGATCGGACCGACACACGCCCGGGACCCACACGGGCGACCCCTCAGACTCGAGCACCGGCCAGCCGGCTCGCCGGCTGCGCGCAACCCGGGCGTCCTGAAAGCAGCGAACCAGGAGCCGGCTGCCGCGACCGCGGAGCGGGCGGATCCGGTCGCCCTCGCGCCAGGATCGGAGGCCGAGCGGGGCCGGCTCGAACCACGCCGTCATTGACAGGCGATCCTGCCGCGCCGGCGCGGCGGCGGGCCTCCAGGTGAAGCGCCAGCCCGCCACCCACACCAGCGCGCCGCTCTCACCCAAGAGAGGCTTGGTGCTGCCCGATGATTTCCGTCCGGGCTTCGCGAGCCGCAACCGCCCGAACGCCAGCTCGGCGATCCACCCCGTGCCGATGGGGACGTGGGCACCGCTCTGACCGGACTCGAGCAGCAGCGCCACCCTGGCAGCCCGCTTCGCGCCAAGTGAGATTCCACATCGCCTGGCAGCAGCCATCATAATACAAATCAGGACATTAGAATCTGCGATCTCAAGTGATTTCGATGCCACCGAGATCCCGTCTTGCTCGGTCCTGAGATCCAGGCCAGGCAGCGTGTCCAGGAGCGCATCCCACGCGCGGCGGTCGATCGACGCCTGCTCCGCGACCCTGGCGAGACGGGCCTCGACATCGGGGAGGCGACGCCTCAGGACCGGGAGGATATCCGCCCGGAGCCAGGCTCGGAGGTGTTTCGGATCACGGTTCGCCGGATCGGCCCAGGAGGACCGTCCGATAGCCTGCAGATGGCGGGCCAGGTCGTCCCGCCGGAACGGCAGGAGCGGTCGAAGGAGCTTGCCCCGGCGACCGGTCATCGCGGCAAGTCCCGCCGGGCCCGAGCCCCGGAGGGCCCGCATGAGCACCGTCTCGGCCTGATCGTCGGCGTGGTGGGCGGTGACGACGAAGCCGGCACCGGCCTCGCGGCGCATCGCCTCGATCGCGCGATAGCGGGCCGCACGGGCGGTGGTCTCCGAGGTCTCGGGGCCGAGGGCCAGCCGCCGTGCAGTGAAGGGAAGGCCGTATTCCGCGGCGAGGTTCTGGACCATAGCCGCCACCCGGGCGCTATCCGGATGGATTCCGTGATCGACGTGGGCGACGGTAAGCTCGAGGCCGAGCGCCTCACGCGAGGCGTGAAGCAGATCCAGCAGGGCAACGGAGTCGGGACCGCCGGAGACGGCAACCAGGAGGTGCGCCGGCGCGACATCGAGCGCAACAAGATGCTCTCGAAACCGGACGCTGAACGGCCCATTGCGCTGCACCACCGCGGTGCGACTCATCGCCGAAACATAAGCCATCGATACTAGCCCGCTTCAGCGTCGTGCAGGGAGAGAATGAAGCGGGGGATTTCGGCATCGAAGGTGGTCCGGTCGGAGCGGATGAAGCGGTACTCTCCCTCCATGTGCCCGCCGGGCGACTTGAGGATGCAGAAGCTCTCGTACTCGTGCACGGCGCCGGGAGGAATGAGCGGCTGCTGCCCCACGACTCCCTCCCCCTCAATGTCGATGTCCTCGCCGATCGAGTCGTGAATCTTCCAGTGCCGGGCGAGCAGCCGGGCCGGCTGGGTCCCTACGTTCTCGATCCGGACGTGATAGGCGAACACGAACCGCTGTCGCGCGGGATCGGATTGGTCGCCGAGATATTCCGGGCGCACGGTGATCCGGATCCCATGACTCAGACGGTAGAAGAACGGCGGGGCTTTGGGGTGGCTCATGGTTGGTAGGAGACGCGGAGAAACCGCTCGGCCAGCTGCTCCAGCCGTTCGTTGCCGTCCGCCCGGGCCTCGGCCAGGATGCGCTCGACCTGGGTCCGGAGCTTGGGCTCGCCAAAGACGTAGCCGGTCGCGGCCTCCGCGCTGGCCGAGTCGCCTTCGTCGGCTCCGCGGAGGAGGGCCCGAGCCGCCGCCAGGTCGTACGCAGGGTCTTCCGGCAGCGGCAACGGATAGCGCGGAGCGTCGCCGCCCGGGGCGTCCTCGTTCACGAACGCGCGAGACATGATTCCCCTGCCCTCTTTTCCTCTACCCGGCTCGACCCGCATATTGGCGCGCCGCCCCACGACCGGAGAAGCGCCATGGACCCTGCGTCACGCTTTGCGCCCGAGCTGCGCACCAGCACGGTCAACATCCTCACCGCACTCGGCTGGCTCCAGGGGCGGTTCCACATCCCCAAGCTTCAGAGCCTGCTCGACTTCCTGGCCCCCGGCGTCAACATCATCAAGTGCTCTCGCGTCCGCGTGCCCGGCGAGCCGACGACGCTGGCGTTCGTGGGGCTTCAGCGCGATGCCGTCCATCTGATCGAGCCGACCCAGGGGGACGAGCACATCGAGAGCCCGGGCGCGGTGGGCCGCACGACGCCGCGGCACGTCGCCTGTCTGCTGCCCGCGGGCGTCTTGCGGGGAGACCTCGAGGTCCTCGTGAACGTGCGGGTCTCCGACTTCCTGCGCCAGCAACAGGGCATGTTCGTGCTCCGGAACGCCGTGCTCATGCCCTACGGCACCGAAGCCGGCGCCGGTGCCCCCACCCCGGCCCCGGCGGGCGGCCGGAAGTTCCGCGCGGTGATTCTCAACCCCGGCGCCGCAGTCGGCGTGAGCGAGCCGGAAGGCACCGGAAACTGAGTATCAGAGGCCGGCGGCCAGGCAACGCGCCACCTCCGCGTCGGGCGTGGGCGTAAAGTCGTCGTAGGCGAGGCTCACGGCCCGGAAGTCCCCCGGCGTCTCGAGGCATACGACTTCATCCGCCACATCGCCGAGCCGCGCGACAGTCTCCGGCGCTCCGACCGGTGCCGCGACCACTACCCGGGCCGGCCGCCGCTGCCGGAGCGAGTCGATGGCCGCCATCACCGTGGCGCCGGTGGCGAGGCCGTCGTCCACCAGGATCGCAACCCGCCCTTGGACATCGAGCG
>DATBQV010000405.1:0-4398 GCA_036560625.1 Gemmatimonadales bacterium | reverse complement strand
CCGTTCGCGGCGGAGGATCTCGACGGCTGAGGGGGAAACGACCGAGCCCCGGTGGAGCGTGCTCCCCGGGGCTCGCGGCGACAGTGCGACGATCGCGCTCGCGCGCTTACATCTTCTTGCTGGTGTCCCGCGCCATGGTGCTGTCGTGATGCATCATCGTGCTGTCCATGCCACCGGCGGCGGGTGCGGCGGCCGGCGCTTCGGACGAAGCGGGGGCGTCCGCTTTCTTCTCGCCCGCACAGGCCATAACCGCGAGCGCCGCGGCCAGGCAGAGTGTCTTCATCATGTGGTGCTCCTTCGAGGGGTTGGGTGTCCAGTAAGTGTAGCGCGCATGCCGCCACTGTCGTCGGGCATACGGCGTGCGAAGGTAAGGCGCTATCGGCGTTTGTCAAGCCGCCGTAGGGGGCCGATTTAGCAATGTCGGGTGCGGCCCCGGGCCGGCCGGACTTGCCCCGGCGGCCCCATACGGCCACGTTCCGCCAAGAGGATCCCCGGCGCGGTGCCGGGGCCTCCCAGTCGAGGTAACTGCGTGAAATCGCACAGCATCGAGCCCCGGACCTTCGGGGAGCTCCGCAACAGTCCCTGGGCCGATTCCCCCTTCCGCGGGCGCACGGTCCGCGACGAAATCCGCGCCAATCTTGTAACCCACCTCACAGCCGGGGAGGAGTTGTTCCCCGGAATCGTCGGTTACGAGGACACCATACTGCCCCAGCTGGTGAACGCGCTGCTGGCCCGGCACCACTTCATCCTGCTGGGCCTGCGCGGCCAGGCAAAGAGCCGGATCCTGCGCCAGCTCGTCTCGCTGCTCGACGAGCGCGTGCCGGTCGTGGCGGGGAGCGAGGTCAACGACGACCCGTTCGCGCCGATCTCCAAGTACGCCCGCCAGCGCCTGGCGGAGTGCGGTGACGCGACGGCGGTCGCCTGGCTGGATCGGTCGCAGCGCTACGTCGAGAAGCTCGCCACGCCCGACGTGACCATCGCCGACATCATCGGCGACGTGGATCCGATCAAGGCGGCGCGCGGCGGTCACCTGCTCTCCGACGAGCTGACCATGCACTTCGGGCTGCTGCCGCGGGCCAATCGCGGCATCTTCGCGATCAACGAGCTGCCCGATCTGAGCGGCAAGGTGCAGGTCGGGCTGTTCAACATCATGCAGGAGGGCGACGTCCAGATCAAAGGCTATCCGGTGCGCCTCCCGCTCGATGTGCTGCTCGCGTTCACGGCTAACCCCGAGGACTACACGGCGCGCGGGAAGATCATCACCCCGCTCAAGGACCGCATCGGATCCGAGGTGCTCACCCACTATCCCCGCACCGTGCAGCTCGGCATGGAAATCACGGCGCAGGAGGCCTGGACCCGGCGGGACGGCCCCGAGGTGGACGTGCCCGAGTTCATCTTGGAGCTGGTCGAACGGGTGGCCTTCGAAGCGCGCGAGGACAAGCGGGTGGACCGGCGCTCCGGCGTCAGTCAACGGCTCCCGATCAGCGTGCTGGAGAGCGTCGTCTCCAACGCCGAGCGGCGGGCACTCGCCCTGGACGAGCGGCGCGCGGTCCCCCGCGTCAGCGACGTGTACGCCGCCACACCCGCCATCACCGGCAAGCTCGAGCTGGAGTACGAGGGCGAGTTGCAGGGTGGCGATGCGATCGCGCGTGAGCTGATCCGCCGGGCCGCCGGACGCGTGCTCGATGAGCGGGCCGGCGGTGCGGACCTGAGCCGAATCGTTACCTGGTTCGATCAGGGCGGCGCGCTCAAGATCTCGGGCGACGAGCGGGCCGAGGTGTGCGTGAAGGGCTTTGGCGTGGTGCCGGGGCTGGTGGACGTTGTGAGCGACGTCGGCCTGGCCCCGCGAGGCGATGCGGGCTACGGCGTGGCCGCGTGCGAGCTGGTGCTGGAAGGTCTCGCGGCCCAGAAACGGATCAGCCGGAGCGAGGAGTTGGGGTACACCCGCGCCAAGCCGGAGCGAAGGGACCCAGGATACGGGAAGGGCGGGATCAGCTTTGGGTAAGAGGTGAGAGGTAAGAGGTGAGAGGTAAGAGGTGAGAGGGACCGCCCTCTGACCTCTCACTTCTTACCGTCATTTCCACCCCCTCCGCCTCGCCTCCGCCACGATCAGCTCCGCCGCGCCGTCGTATCCGAGGCGCTCGGTGTTGAGCACGATGTGATAGCCCACGGGGTCCGCCCAGTCGCGGGCGTAGTGCTCCCGATGGTACCGCTCCCGTTGGGCGTCGGTCTGCAGCATCACCCGCTCCGCCTCCTTGAGATCCAGCCCCAGCCGCTCGGCGGTGACTCGCGTCCGAAAGCCCTTCGACGCGACCAGCTTTACGTGCAGCGCGTCCCGCTCCCGCGACAACACCGCCGGCGCCGCCCGCCCGACCAGGATCACCCGCCCTGCCCGGGCTGCCTCCTCGACCACCGCCTCGGTGATCCGCACGAGCGTCGCCTCGGACAGCTCGGGAACGGTCCCCGTCGCCGGCGGGAACAGGTCCGGTGTCGCGGTAGCCAACACCCGCGCGAGTCGCTCGATGAAGCTCGGTGTTCGCTCTTCGATCCCAGCCATGTCCTCGGCCGAAATCCCCGTGCGCGCGGCGACCCGCTCGAGCAGCTCGTTGTCCACGAGCCGCCAACCGAGCAGGTCTGCCGCGCGCCCCGCCACCTCGGAGCCGCCGGCGCCGTACTGGCGCGAGACGGTGATCAGCACGGTCGCCTCACGGCCGTGTCCGTCCCAGATACCAGGCAATTCCCGCTACGATCAGACAGCACGCCGCGCCGCCCAGCCCGATGGAGTAGCGCACGCCGAGGTGCTCCGCCACGACCCCGGCCTGAAATGAGCCGATGGGCGCTAAGCCGAGGACGAGGAACGAGTAGACCCCCATCACCCGCCCGCGGAGATGGTCCGGCGCCTGGATCTGGAGCAATGTGTTCCCCAGGATCCCGTTGGCCGCCATCGTCCACCCGGCCAGCGTAAAGAGGGCGAGCGATGCCGAGAAGCTCGACACCACGGCGATGCAGGCCAACGTGGCGCCGAACAACGAGGACGCGGCGATCAGCAATCGCTCTTTCCGGTACCGCTTCCCGAATCCCGCCAGGCCCAGCGCTCCGGCCGCGGCGCCGACGCCGATCGCCGATACCAGCGCGGCGTATCCCGAGGCCCCGACGTTCAGCACGTCGCGGGCGAAGACCGGCGCCATGATCATGAAGGGAAACCCGAAGATGGCGAAGCCCGCGATGAGCACCACCAGCGCCCGGGGCCACCGATTGTCCAGCACGTAGCGGAACCCCTCCTTCATCGCGGCGACGGCGTTCGGCCGGGACCCCGACACCGGCGGCGCAGTCCGCATCAGGACGAGGCTGGCCACGACCGCGAGGTAGCTCGCGGCGTTGGCGAAGAAGCAGGCGGCGAGCCCGAATGCCGCGATCAGGGCGCCGGCCACGGCCGGGCCGATCACCCGCGCCACGTTGAACCCCATCGAGCTGAGCGCGAGCGCATTCATCAGGTCTTCGCGCTCGACGAGATCGACGACCAGCGCTTGGCGGGTCGGCACCTCGAACGCCGACAGGAGGCCCGCGAACACGGCGAGCCCCATGATCCAGTGGACGGTGATTCGGTGAAGGGCGGTCAGAATCGCGAGGGCGAGTGCCTCGAGCAGCATCAAGCACTGGAGCAACAGCACGAACCGCCGCTTGTCCACGCGGTCGGCCACCACGCCTCCATACAGCGTGAGGAGCAGAATCGGGAGCGAGCCGAGCGTCGTGACCAGGCCTACCGCGAAGGCCGAATTGGTGAGCTCGAGCACCAGCCACCCGAGCGCCACCTGCTGCATGAGTGTTCCGCAAAGCGAGACGAACTGGCCGATGAGGAAGAGCCGGAAGTTCCGGTGCCGGAGGGCGGCGAACGTGGACCGGAGCCGGAGCGCGGCGGCCTTGGGCAGGGTAGAAGCGGCGAACGGGATCGTGGTGGACACGGGACAACAGTAAACGGTGAACAGTAAACAGTGAACGGGGGGTAACAGCGGTGAACGGTGAACGGTAAACAGTGAACCGGTGACTCCGTCCCCTGGAGCCCGCGTTGAACCTTCCGGGGATCAGGGGTAGCATTGAGAAGACGGGGAATGCCCCAATGCCCCAATGCCCCTGTTCACCGTTCACCGTTCACCGCTTACCGTTTACCGTTTACCGTTCACCGTGGCCCGATGCGCTTCACCACGTACTCCAAATTCGTCCCCGAGCTGGCCGACGCCGTCAATCTCCAGGGCCTGCTCGACCAGTTGAGCGACTTCCTGCTCCAGTCCGGCTTTGCCGGACAGGGACAGTCGTTCTGGCAGGATGAGATGGAGGACGGCGACCGCTCCCTGGACGCGCTCAAGCAGGCCGTGCTCAAGGCGCTCATGGAGTCCGGCC
>DATBQV010000404.1:0-1830 GCA_036560625.1 Gemmatimonadales bacterium | reverse complement strand
CCGGCGCGTGGCTCGCGGCTCACGGCGCGAGGGCCATGCTCGACTTGAGCGACGGTCTCGCGGGTGACGCGCAGCATCTCGCCGCGGCGTCCGGCGTCCAGCTCACGCTCGAGCTGGCCGACCTTCCGGTGGCGCGCGCGGTCGTCGCGGAAGCCGAGCGCCTGCGGCTCGCCCCGGCGGCGTTCGCGGCCCAGGGCGGGGAAGACTACGAGCTGCTCGCGGCACTGCCCTCCGGCTTCGGAAAGGCGGACGCGGAGACGTTCCGCCGGGAGACGGGCCTCGGGCTCACCCGGATCGGCACCGCCGCCGCGGGCGCCGGCGTCCGGCTCCTCCTCGGCCAGGATGAAGTGGCGCTCGCGGGCTTCGATCATTTCCGGTGATCTACGACGCGCTGCTCGGCCGCACGCGCGCGTGGTTCGTGGCGCAGCAGAAACGAGTTGACCCCGCCCGGAGTGCTGGATAGCTTGCGCCGCCGGTGTCCCCGACCCCTCTGGAGCCCATGAGTACCATCATCGAAGTCCACGCCCGCGAGATCCTCGACAGCCGCGGGAACCCCACCGTCGAAACCGATGTCGTCCTCTCCAGCGGCGCGCAGGGCCGGGCGGCCGTGCCGAGCGGCGCATCCACCGGTGAGCACGAGGCGGTCGAGCTGCGCGACGGCGACTCCAAGCGCTACGGCGGCAAAGGGGTGGGCGAGGCCGTGCGCAACGTGAACGAAGTGATCGGGCCGCGGCTCGAGGGGATGACCGCGAGCGATCAGATCTCGGTGGACGCGGAGATGATGGATCTCGACGGCACGCCGAACAAGGGAAAGCTCGGCGCCAATGCGATTCTCAGTGTGTCGCTGGCCGTGGCGCGTGCCGCCGCCTCCGATACCGGGCTCCCGCTGTACCGCTATCTCGGCGGGCCGATGGCGCGGGTGCTGCCGGTGCCGATGATGAACATCCTCAACGGCGGCGCGCACGCGTCCAACAACGTCGACTGCCAGGAGTTCATGATCGTGCCCATCGGGGCGGAGACATTTCCCGAAGGGCTGCGCATGGGCGTCGAGACCTTCCACGCGCTCAAGAAGGTGCTGTCCAAGAAGGGCCTTTCCACTGCCGTGGGCGACGAAGGCGGTTTCGCGCCGATGCTCCCGTCGAACGAGGCGGCGCTCGATGCCGTGATGCAGGCCATCGAGGCCGCGGGCTATCAGCCGGGGAAGGATCTCGCGATCGCGCTCGATCCGGCGGCGTCGGAGTTCTATCAGGACGGCCACTACGTGTTCAAGAAGGGCGACGGCAGTAAGCGCACCGCGGCGCAGATGGTGGACCTCTATCAGCAGTGGGTCGACCGCTATCCCATCGTGTCGATCGAGGACGGGCTCGCGGAAAACGACTGGGAGGGCTGGGCGCTCCTCACGGAGCGGCTGCACGATCGGGTCCAGCTCGTGGGCGACGACATTTTCGTCACCGACGTGGATCTCCTCGGCCGCGGCATCGAGGAGGGCGTGGGCAACGCGATCCTGATCAAGGTCAATCAGATCGGCACGCTCACCGAGACGCTCCAGTGCATCGAGCTGGCCAAGGGCAGCGCGTACGGGGTGATCATCTCGCACCGGTCGGGCGAGACTGAAGACACCTTCATCGCCGATCTTGCGGTGGGGAGCGGGGCGGGGCAGATCAAGACCGGCAGCGCCAGCCGCACCGATCGGGTCGCCAAGTACAACCAGCTGCTTCGCATCGCCGGCGAGCTCGGCCCGGTGGCGCACTATCCGGGTGCGGAGATCTACCCCCGTTGACCAGGGCTCGCTGGATCGCAGTGGCGGCACTGGTGGCGGCGGGGCTCTTT
>DATBQV010000403.1:0-2980 GCA_036560625.1 Gemmatimonadales bacterium | reverse complement strand
GGCCGCGGCGGTCCGGCGCCTGCTCGGGAGGACCGGCGCGTGACCACGAATCCCCTCGTCCGACTCGGGCAACTGGGTCAGAGCCCGTGGTACGACTTCATCACCCGTGATCTCATCGCCTCGGGCGAGCTGGGCCGGCTCATCGCCGAAGACGGACTCGTGGGGATGACGACCAATCCCACGATTTTCGAAAAGGCCGTTGCCGGCGGCAGCCGCTACGACGGCGATATTCGCCGCCTCGCGGCCGAGGGCCACACTTCGGCGGAGATCTTCGAGGCAATCGCTGTGGCGGACGTCCGGGCCGCGTGCGACCTGTTCGCGCCGGTCTGCCAGCGGGCGGGCGGGCACGACGGTCTCGTCTCGATCGAGGTCTCACCCGCCCTCGCCAACGATACCCGGGCGACAATCCACGAGGCCGAGCGGCTGTGGCGAGCGGTAGGGCGCCCGAACGCCATGATCAAGATCCCGGGCACGCGCGCCGGGCTGCCGGCGATCACGCACTGCATCGGGCAGGGGATCAACGTCAACGTGACGTTGCTCTTTTCGGTGGAGCGCTACGAAGAGGTCGTCACGGCGTACGAAGCCGGTCTCGACGCCCGGCTTGGCCGCGGCCTCCCGACAGCGGGAATCGCCTCGGTGGCGAGCTTCTTCGTGAGCCGGGTGGACGGCAAGGTGGACCCGCTGCTAGACCGGCTGGGTGATCCTGCCGGATTGCGCGGCCGCATCGCGATCGCCAACGCCTGTCTTGCCTACCTGGCGTTCGAGCGGCGCACGTCCACCACACGGTGGGGAGCGCTCGCCGCCGCCGGCGCGCATCCGCAGCGGCCGCTCTGGGCCTCCACCAGCACGAAGGACCCGCGGTATGCCGACGTCCACTACGTGGAAGAGCTGGTGGCGCCCCGAACGGTCAACACCTTGCCGCCCGAGACCTTCGCGGCGTACCGCGACCACGGACATCCGGAAGTGCGGATCCAGGCCGGCATCGCCGCCGCGCCGGAACAGCTGAGCACCCTGAGCCGCCTTGGCATTGATCTTCCGAGCCTCACGCGTGAGCTCGAGGATGAAGGCGTCGCCAAGTTCGCGGCCTCCCACGCCGCCGCCCTGGCGGCGGTGGAAGCCAAGGCCGGGGCGCTCGTGGGGACGGCAAAGTGAGAGGTAAGAAGTGAGAAGTGAGAGGGGCCGTCGGCGAGCCCCTCTTACCTCTCACCTCTTACCTCTCACCTCCATGGCATGCTGACGATGCTCCGTCGGATTTCCCTCACCGGCTGGATCTTCACCGGTATGGCCGCCGGCATTCTTGTCGGCTGGCTGGCGCCCGGGTTCGGCGCCGAGCTGCGGCCGCTCTCCGCCATGTTCCTCCGGATGATCAAGTCGGTGGTCGTTCCGATCATCTTCGGCACCCTGGTCGTCGGCATCGCCGGCCACGGCGACGACCTGAAGCGAATCGGGCGTCTGGCCCTCAAATCCATCGGCTACTTCTGGCTGATGACCACGGCGGCCCTCGCCATCGGTCTCCTGGCCGGCAACCTGGTGAAGCCGGGCGCCGGTGTGACGCTGCCTCCCCCGGATCCCCACGCGCCGATTCCTCAGGCTGCGCCCACGACCTTCGGCGGATTCCTCGAGCACATCGTGCCTCGGAGCTTCATCGAGGCTGCGGCCAACGGCGAAGTCCTCCAGGTGGTCTTCTGGGCCACGCTCTTTGCGCTCGCGCTCACCCAGGTAAAGGGCCGGCCCAAAGAGGTCATGCTCGGCTTCGCCGACGGCCTGATGGAGGTCATGTTCAAGTTCGTCGGCCTGGTGATGAAGTTCGCCCCGATCGGCATCGGCGCGGCCATGGCGGTCACGGTCAGCCACAGCGGGCTCAGCGTGCTGGTCAACCTGGCCAAGCTGGTGCTCACGCTCTACGGTGCGCTCGTCGTATTCGGCGTTGTCGCGCTGCTGCCCGCCGCGCTCCTGGCCCGCCTGCCGATCGGGCATTTCGTCCGCACGGTGAAGGATCCCGCCATCATCGCGTTCACGACGACATCGTCCGACGCCGCATTGCCGCTCGCGATGCAGCGCATGGTGGAGTTCGGCGTGCCCAGGCGGATCGTCGCCTTCGTGATCCCGACGGGCTACTCGTTCAACCTCGACGGCTCGACGCTCTATCTCGGCGTGGCCTCGCTGTTCGTGGCCCAGGCCGCGGGCGTCGATCTGACGCTGGGGCAGCAGTTGTTCATGATGCTGACCCTGCTAATCACCAGTAAAGGCATCGCCGGCGTGCCCCGAGCCTCGCTGGTCGTGCTGTCGGGGACGCTTACGGCGTTCGGCCTTCCGCTCGAGGGCGTCGCGGTCATTCTGGGCGTCGACGAAGTCATGGACATGGCCCGCACGATGGTCAATCTGGTGGGCAACTGTCTCGCGACCGCCGTGGTCGCCCGGTGGGAGGGCGAGCTGGCCTTTGCGCCCGACGGCCGCGCCGTCGCCGGCGCCCCCGCCCTTTCGCTGGTGCCGGAGCGCCCCGACGCCTGACGCCGCCGCGCGCCAGGTGTAGGTTTCCCCCGCCCTGCAGTCATGATCGCCGCCACTGAGGACGCCATGCGACGGTTTTGCGTCTGTAGCACGCTGCTGCTTCTCTGTTCGAGCGCCGGAGCCCTCGTCGCCCAGCGCCCCGCGACACCAGCCAA
This sequence comes from Gemmatimonadales bacterium, assembly GCA_036560625.1. Lineage (GTDB taxonomy): Bacteria > Gemmatimonadota > Gemmatimonadetes > Gemmatimonadales > GWC2-71-9 > DASQPE01. The sequence continues at coordinate 314 of DATBQV010000403.1, read as the reverse complement.
GACTGCCACCCCCGCCCGCGCCGCCACCGCCCCCGCCCGCTCCGCCCCGATCTCAAACATCCGTTACGACGTGGGGTTCGACTCCGCCACGGCGGCGCGGCGGACGGTGCAGGTGGCCATGTCCTTCGACGTGGGGGCCGGCGCCGCACCGGTGCTGCTCTCCATTCCGGCCTGGACGCCGGGGGCTTACGAGATCAGCAACTTCGCGCGGTGGATCTCCGGCTTCTCGGCGACGGTCGGTGATCGGACACTCTTCTGGGACAAGGCCGACCCCGACACCTGGCGGATCCGTCCCGCGGGCGCGGGGCGGATAA
>DATBQV010000402.1:0-1739 GCA_036560625.1 Gemmatimonadales bacterium | reverse complement strand
ACCGAAGGAGGCATATCCGGCACGACGCGGAGCGGCAGGACCACGCCGGCGCCCGCGAGCGGCTGACCGTCGGCGGTCGTCAGGGCAAGTTGGTAGACGCCAGATGATCGGGGAGTGAACTCCGCGGAGAAGCGATCGGCGTTGATCACCACCGGCACGGTCTCCCCGCCGGGCGCGGACCAGTGGCCGGCGGCGAGCGGCGCCGTTGCCTGTCCTCCCGAGATCAGGCGCGTCCCCGCCGGAAGGAGGACGGTATCGCCATCGAGCGGGAGCGGTTCCGGATCAAGCTGGAGATAACGGGGATAGTGGGCCGTCACGGCGACCGTGCCGAGGAAGGCGGGAATCCGCACCCGCACGACCACGGTGTCGGAGCTCCGCCCGGCGCTGGCGGCCCGGGCGTAGAGATCGGCGGTGAGCGGTGCGGTGACAATCTCGGCGTGGCCAGTCGGGTCCAGCGCGACCTGCTGCTCCCGCCACTCCTCACCCGGAGCGCGGAGCCAGAGCGTCGCTTCGCGGCGATCGGCCGCATCGATCCGGAGAGTGACGGACTGGCCGCGATCGACCGCACCGGCGCCGGCGCGGAGCCGGATCGGAGCGAAGGCCGCCGTCAACGCGTGCGCCGGATGCCAGAGCGCGGCCCCCGGACCGTGCAACGGACGCGCGGCAACGAAGGCGCCGACACCCACGATCGCGAGCGTACCCGCCGCGCGGCTCGATCGCCGCGACCGCGCCGCCATCATCCCGAGCCCGGCGCGGCCCCGCTCCTCGATCCTCCGCGCGGCGGCAACGTCCGCCGCTCCGAGCAGCACGTTGCTCGTGCCGGAGGCGGGCGCGCCGAGGAGGCCGAGCAGCGCGCCGCGCCGCCACAGTCCGGAACGCTCCAGCTCTCCCGCCGCAGCGACCGCGGTGGCCCCCCGCGCCACCCGCGCTCCGAGCGAGAGCGCGGCGGCGACCAGAGCGCCGGTCACGACCCAGGCGTACAACACCCAGGCCGGGCCCGTGAGCCATCCGAGGCGCGCCGCCCACGCCGTCACTCCGAGCGACAACCCCGCCCCGCCGAGTGCTGCGAGCGCTGCACCGGCGCGCGCGCGATGGCGAAAGGGCCGGACCAGCTCCATCAGCGCCCGTCCGGCGGCGCCGTCCCTCATCGGGAGTACCCCACTGCGTAGGCGAAGAGATTCACCCCCATCTCCAGCGCCGCCTCGTGCTTCGCCGGCGGATCGCGATGGACCTCGAAGTCTTCCCAGCCGTCACCGAGATCGGATTGATAGGAGTAGTAGAGGACCAGGCGGCCGTCGAGGAAGATGCCGAGTCCCTGGGCGGGGAGCCCGTCGTGAACGTGGATCTTGGGAATCCCCTTCGGCAGATCGTAGACCAGATGGTAGATCGGATGATCGAGCGGGACGTCGACGAAGGGGAGGCCCGGAAAGAGCCGGGCGATCTCGGTCCGGATCGAGTGGTCCATTCCGTAGTTGTCGTCGATGTGGAGGAAGCCGCCGCGTCGGAGGTATTCCCGGAGTGTCGTCAGATCCCGGTCGCTCCAATGGACGTTGCCGTGCCCCGTCATATAGATGTAAGGGAGCGTCCAGAGTTGATCGTCCGCGAGGGTGACGACCCGTTCGCGCGGTTCCACCCGCAGCCCCGCGCGATCGCGGATGGCGGCGAGCAGGTTGGGCAGACTGGAGGGATTGGCATACCAGTCGCCTCCACCATCATAGTGCAGACGGCCGATGGTGAAC
>DATBQV010000401.1:0-2329 GCA_036560625.1 Gemmatimonadales bacterium | reverse complement strand
GAGCGCCAGGACCTCGATCTCGGCGCCGCGGACCCGCAGGTGCCGCCCGGCGGACCGGGGTGAGGCGATCAGCCGGACCTCGCCCCACACGTCGTCGCGGGTGGACAGCAGGTCGAGCATGACCGTGCCCACGGCACCGGTCGCGCCCACCACGGCCAGGGTCGGCCTGGCTGCCCGGGGACGGCCGCTCACCGGCCCGTCCCCCCGTACACCACGGCCTCGACCTCACTGGCGTCCAGGTCGAAGGCGCGGTGCGCGGCGGTGACCGCGATGTCCACGTCCTTCTGGTCCACCACCACCGAGATCCTGATCTCCGAGGTGGAGATCATCTCGATGTTGACCGCCGCGTCGGCGAGCGCGCCGAAGAACGTGGCGCTGACCCCGGGATGGGACCGCATGCCCGCCCCGATCAGGGACACCTTGCCGATGCGGTCGTCGTACTGAAGCGACTCGAAGCCCACCGACTGCTGCATCGCCTTCAGCGTGGTCATCGCGCGCTGGCCGTCGTCGCTCGGCAAGGTGAACGAGATGTCGGTCCGTCCGGTTGCCACCGCCGAGACGTTCTGCACGATCATGTCGATGTTGATGCCGGCGTCGGCGATGGCCGTGAAGATCCGCGCCGCCTCGCCGATCCGGTCCGGCACGCCGACCACGGTGATCTTCGCCTCGCTCCGGTCGTGCGCGACCCCGGCGATAATGGCCTGCTCCATCCCGGTTACCTCCGAATTGTCTTCCGCGTGGCCGCTGACCCAGGTGCCGGGCCGGGTGGTGAAGGACGACCGCACGTGGATGGGAACCTCGTAGCGGCGCGCGTATTCCACGCAGCGCAGCATCAGGACCTTCGCGCCTGAGGCCGCCATCTCGAGCATTTCCTCGTAGCTGATCCGCGGGATCCGCTGGGCCGACCGGACAATCCTCGGGTCCGCGGTGAACACGCCATCCACGTCGGTGTAGATCTCGCACGCATCGGCGTTCAGGGCGGCGGCGAGCGCGACCGCGGTGGTGTCCGACGCACCGCGGCCCATCGTAGTGACGTCCTTGGTCGTCTGCGAGACGCCCTGGAACCCGGCCACGATGGGGATCGCGCCGTCGGCCAGCGCTTCGGCGATCCGGCTCGGCCTGATGTCGATGATGCGCGCCCGGCCGTGCGTGGCGTCGGTGATCACGCCGGCCTGGGACCCGGTGAACGAGCGCGCCTCCAGCCCGAGGGTAGCGATCGCCATGGCCAGCAGCGCCATCGAGATCCGCTCGCCGGCGGTCAGCAGCATGTCGAGCTCGCGCGCGGGCGGCAGCGGGCTCACCTGGTTAGCCAGGTCCATGAGCTCGTCGGTCGAGTCGCCCATCGCGGATACGACCACCACCACCTGGTCGCCCGCCTTGCGGGTGGCCACGATCCGCTGCGCGACCCGTTTGATGCCATCCGCGTCGGCAACCGAAGATCCGCCGTATTTCTGCACGATGAGTGCCACGGCCGCGCCGCACCTCCCCGGGTCGTGGATGGACGGTTGATTTTATCCGAACGAGCCGGGGTGACTCGCAGTCGTCACGGGCTCGTGCTCTCCTCGGCGACGTCGAGGCTGGCGTGCGCGACCACGGCGTGCAGGGCGCGCAGCGCGGCCCCGCCGTGGGTGCCCCAGTGGTTGAAATAGCTGTACTGCCACCACCACAGCGCCTCGAGCGACCGGCCGGCCTGGTAGTGCTTGAGGCCGTGGATGAGGTCGGCGACCACGGCCGCGATGTCATCCGAGATCCGGAACGGCAGGCACGAGGTGTCCTTGTACGGATCGAATACCTCGGCGTACTCGTCGACCGCGGACAGCCGCGCGGCCAGGCCGGTACGCAGCGCGTCGAGGTCGGGGTCGTCGCCCACCTCCGGCTCCCAGTTTCCCGGCAGGATCACGTCACGGCTGGCGCCGAGCTGGGCCCCGGCGAGCAGGATCTGGGACACCTCGAGCAGCAGCAGCGGTACCGTCTCGTCCCCGCCGCTCTGGGCTAGGGCGTCCACGCCGTCGATGAAGTTCTTCACGTTCACCGCGATCTGATCCGCTAGCGGCCGCCACTCATCTCCCCTGAGTTGGTGCTGAGCTGGCGGTTCAGACATCAAGCAGTCTCCGTCCTTCGAAGGCGCGGCCCAGGGTCACCTCGTCGGCGTACTCCAGGTCGCCTCCCACCGGCAGTCCGCTCGCGGGCCTGGTCACCCGCAAGCCCATTCCCTTCACCAGCCTAGCGAGAAAGGCCGCCGTCGCCTCGCCTTCGAGGTTGGGATCGGTGGCGAGTATCAGTTCTGTCACCGTTCCGTCAGTGAGCCGCGCCATCAGCTCCCTGATCC
>DATBQV010000400.1:0-3254 GCA_036560625.1 Gemmatimonadales bacterium | reverse complement strand
AACGCCCGTACCTGCAGCGCCCGAGGGGCTCCATCCGCTCGCGAGGCGTCCGTACGTCAGGCCGCCGGCCCCGCCTCAAGCACACTGGCCGGCACGTACGCCCGGAACTGCTCGAAATTCTCCCGGAACATCCCCGCCAGCTTCTTCGCCTGCGCGTCGTACGCCGCCGGGTCGCTCCACGTGCGCCGCGGATCGAGCAGGCTCGCCGGCACGTCCGGCGCGGCCCCGGGAACCTCGAGCCCGAACACCGGATCCCGGTGGAACCGCGCGCGGTCCAGTTGTCCCGACAACGCGGCCCGCACCATCGCCCGGGTGTACGGCAGCTTCATGCGCGACCCGGTCCCGAACGCGCCGCCGGTCCACCCCGTGTTCACCAGCCACACGCGCGCGCCGTGCCGGGCGATCCTTTCGCCCAGCATCTTGGCGTACACGGTCGGGTGGAGCGGGAGGAACGGCGCGCCGAAGCAGGCGCTGAAGGTGGCGGTGGGCTCTGTGACCCCGGCCTCGGTCCCGGCGACCTTGGCGGTGTACCCGGAGAGAAAGTGGTACATCGCCTGGTCCGGCGTAAGCCGCGCCACCGGCGGCATGACGCCGAATGCATCCGCCGTGAGGAAAACGATGTTGATCGGGTGCCCGCCGACGCCGCCCGGCAGATGATTCGCGATGTAATGGATGGGGTAGCACGCGCGGGTGTTCTCGGTGATCCGCTGGGCGTCGTAGTCCACCGAGCGCGTAGTCGGGTCGAGGACGACGTTCTCCAGGACCGTCCCGAACGTGCGGGTTGCCGCGAAGATCTCGGGCTCCGTGTCGGCGCGCAGCCGGATGACCTTGGCGTAGCAGCCGCCCTCGAAGTTGAACACGCCGGTGTCGCTCCAGCCGTGCTCGTCGTCCCCGATCAGGCTGCGCGCGGGGTCGGCCGAGAGCGTCGTCTTGCCCGTGCCCGAGAGGCCGAAGAAGATCGCCGTGTCGTGGTCCGGCCCCACGTTCGCCGAGCAGTGCATGGGCAGCACGCCCTCGAGCGGGAGCAGGTAGTTGAGCACGGTGAAGATTGACTTCTTCATCTCGCCCGCGTACCGCGTGCCGCCGATGAGCACGATTCGCCGGGCGAAGTTGAGCGCGATGAACGTCCCGCCCCGCGTGCCGTGGCGGGCGGGGTCGGCCTGGAACTCGGGTGCGTGGAGGACGGTGAAGCCGGGCTGGAAGCGGGCGAGGTCGGCGGGCTGCGGTCGGATGAACATGTGGCGCACGAACAGCGCGTGCCACGCGCTCGGCGTAATGAACCGGACCGACAGTCGGAACGCCGGGTCGGCACCGCCGAAGAGGTCCTGCACGAACAGCTCGCGCGTGTCGAGGAAGGCCCGCACGTCGGCGTGCAGCCGGTCGAACGCGTCGGCTTCCATCCGCCCGTTCTTCTCCCACCAGATGCGATCCTGCGAGCCGGGGTCGGCGACGACGAACTTGTCCTTGGGTGAGCGACCCGTCTTGGGCGTGGTCACGGCGGCGAACGCCCCATGGTCGGTGACGACGCCTTCCTCCCGGCGCAACGCGTACTCGATGAGGCGGGGGACCGTCAGGTTCGGAAGAATGCGCTCGGGGTCGAGCCCGTGCTCGTGGAGGGTGAGAGTTTCCCGCTGGACGAATCGCGCCTGAACCGTCATATCTCCCACTCTCGCGCGCGGCGCGCGGTCTGGATGCCAGGTCTCTGGGGCATCAAAGATCGGCACGCTGCGGCGCGGAGGCAACCGAGGCCCTGCCGGGGGCCCGCGCATAGCTCCTAAGTCGGCGCAGCATCTTGCGATCCATCGCCTCGGGATGGTCTCCCTTGGGGGTCTCCAGGATCTTGATCACGCCGGTGAACCGGGGGTCGGGCGTGAGCCGCCAGGCCCTTTACCGGACCGGAAACCGCCCGCAGGCAGCGGGCGTAACCGAGGGCGTTGCGGCGGAGCCCTAAGTCCCGGTCATCAATGTAGTTGCCCGGGTGCGACACCACCTGCCGGATTTCCAGGTCCCGGCAGCGTCCGCGCTCGGCGGTGAAAGCCGCGACGGAGCGGGCCCTTAAGGCAGGGTCGGGGGAGGCCGGGTTGATAGGGTACGAATCGTGCGAAATGACCCCCCGTAACCCGGAATTCGCCATGGCAAGACGGAACGCGGTGCGGGCCTCCCGGCCGAGGGTCGGCTCGCGCCACTGGTTCGGCGTCTTCGTGAACACCTGGATGGCGGTGGCGCCCATGGCGACACCGCGCTCCGGGGCTGTGTCCACCCCACCCTGGATGGAGACGTGAGCGCCCAGCAGCTCCGGTGTGGCCGACCGATGCATTCCGACTCCTGGCTCGTGTGAACGACCTCGTGTCCGAGCCCGCCAGCGAGCGCCCCCGGGTCCTTCTCCTTGGGGACGCGTCGGCGCGCCCGTACGGGATGGAGCGCGCGCTGAGCCGCGCGGGCTTCCACGTGGCCGAGGCCTCGAGCCCAACTCGAGGGCCGAGCGACGCGGGGGGCAAGCCCGACGTGGCCGTGGTCACGACGCCCGAGGCCGACGCGACGCTCGGCACGCTGCTCCAGGCGCTCAACGCCGCGTGGGCCGGACAGGTGCCGCTGATCGCCGTGCTGGGCTCGCCTGATCGCGAGGGACCGGCGCGCGCCATCGCGCTCGGCGCGGATGACGCGCTCGCGTCGCCCGTGCACCTGCCCGAGCTGTGCGCGCGGGTCGAGGCGCGGGCGCGCCGTCGCGTGGGCGACCGCGTGGGCGGCAACGGGCGGATGCAGGAGCTGCTGCTCGACCTGATCGAGCACGTGCGCACCGATCGCCGCACGCCCGAAGTGCTCGAGGCGCTGGCGGAGCGGCTGGGCCGCGCGCTGCCGCGGTGGGAGGCGTCGTTCGTGCTGGCCGAGGAGAGCGCGACCACCGGCCGCGTCATCGCGGGAACCGCCGGCGCTGCCACGCGTGATCTCCGGCTCGACGTCGAGCGCTATCCCGAGCTGGGCGAGGTGCTGCGCACCGGGCGGCCGGTCGTGGTCGCCGACGTCCAGACCGATCCCTTGTTCGAGGCGGCGCGCCGGCGGTGGATGTACGAGCGAAGCGAGCCGGCCGTGCGCGCCGTCGCCGCCTTCCCCATGGCCGCCGATCGCATCCTCGGCGCGCTCCTGCTCCGCACGCGTGAGCCCGGCGCCCGGCTCGGGCCGGCCGAGGAGATCTTCGCGCTCCAGGTCGCGCGGGCCGCGGCGCGGGTGGTGGATGCCGATCTGCGCGCGCCGTC
>DATBQV010000399.1:0-3041 GCA_036560625.1 Gemmatimonadales bacterium | reverse complement strand
CCCAGCTCCACGCCCGGCTGGCCGAAGGGATCGATGCCGTACCACGCCCCCGCGTAGCCGGTGGCAAGCTGGAAGAACATGAGCAGCTCGCCGACCGACGCCGCCGAAAGGTCGGGCAGCCGGAGCGTGAGATTCATCCGGCCCATGCGGGCAAGCGCCGCGGAGGTCGCCTCGTGCTCGGCCCGCAGCAGCTTCCCCAGCGATTGGCCCGCCAGGTACGCGAGGTCAGGGGGCAGGTCCGGCCGCGCGGGGATCGGCACGTCGACGCCGAGGTCGTCCACGACCACAAAGGCAATGGCCTTGTCGAAGGGACCCTCCATGAAGAGCTGAACCTGGCTGTGCTGGTCGGTCGCGCCCACCGCGCCGACCGGCGTCGGGCCGACGTGCACCGGCTGGCCTCTCCGGTCTACCCGCTTGCCCAGGCTCTCCGCCCAGAGCTGGCGATACCACTCGGCGAGCTGCCTCAGGCGGTCGGTGTACGGCATGAGGACGTGCACCCGCGCACCGAGGCAGGCATCGGCAGCCCAGTGGAGGCCGGCGTAGAGCGCAGCGGGATTCTCCAGCAGCTTGTCACTCGCCGCCTGCTCGACGGCCGCCCGCGCCCCGGCCAGGAGCCCCCCGATGTCGATCCCCACGAGCGCGGCGGGGAGCAGTCCCACCGGCGACAGCACGCTGAAGCGGCCGCCCACGCCGGGCGGGACCGTGAGCGTCGCGATGCCTTCGCGGGACGCCAGCTCCCGCAACGCGCCCCGCGCCGGATCGGTGGTGAAGACCAGATGGCGATACGCCGCCGGGCCGAGCGCGTCATCGAGCCATGCCCGGACGACCAGATACTGCGCCATCGTCTCGGCCGTGCCACCCGACTTGCTCACGACGTTCACGAGCACGCGGCGCGGGTCGATGCGTCGGAGCGCCGACGCCACCGACGTGGGATCAACGTTCTCCAGTACGGTAAGCCGGGGGAAGAAGTCCCGACCCTCGTCGTCGAGCTCGTTCCACGCCGCCGGCTTGAGGGCGTCGAGCAGTGCTTTCGTGCCGAGCGCCGAGCCGCCGATGCCGAGCACCAGCACGTGGTCGTGGGCCTGGCCGAGCCCCTCGGCGAACCGCGCGATCTGGCGTACCTCGGCGGGCTGGTCGATCAGATCGTAGAAGCCGTATTCCCCGGCATCCCTGCGCTCACGAACCTCCGCCCGGATGGCCGGGAAGCGGCGCACCAGCTCCGTCAGGCGTCCGCGCGCCAGCCCGTGCTCGCCGTCGAGCCCCTCGGTCAGCATCCGCCCATAGCTCATCCGCATCAATCGATTTCCACGGTGAGCCCATCGTAGGCGGGCGCGACGCCCGCCGGGAGGCTGGCTGCCAGCTCGGCGTGTCCGGTCTCGTGCGTGAGGTGGGTCAGGAAGGTGCGCTCCGCGCCGAGCTCCCGGGCGGTGCGCACCGCGTCGCCGATGCTCAGGTGCGTGGGGTGCGGACGCCACCAGAGCGCGTTCAGGACCAGAACCTTGAGGCCCCGGAGACAGGGATACATCGCCGGCGGCACTTCCTTCACGTCGGTGATGTAGGCGACGTCGCCGATGCGGTAGCCGAACACCCGGAGATGCCCGTGCTGAAACGCGAGCGGGAGTACCTCCACGCCGGCCACGATTGCCGGACGTCCCGGCTCCACCGGGCACAGCTCGAGGGCAGGCTTCGACGTGCCCTCGTAAGCGCGCATGGTCTCATCGAAGATGTATTGGAAGTTGCTGCGCAGGCGGTCGAGCGTTTCGGCCGGCCCGTAGACCGGGAGCGGCCGCCGCTGCGTCACCGAGAACATCCGCAGGTCGTCGATGCCGTTGATGTGGTCGGCGTGCTCGTGGGTGTAGAGGACCGCGTCGACCCGGGATCGCCCCGCCGTCACGAGCTGGAGCCGAAGCTCCGGCGGCGTATCAATCAGAATGGCGCTGTCGCCCACCTCCACCAGCGCGCCCGATCGCGTGCGCCGGTCTCTCGGGTCGGTCGAGCGGCACACCGCGCAGCCGCAACCGATCTGGGGCACGCCGAACGACGTGCCGGTCCCGAGAAAGGTGAGCTTCATGACCTAAACTGCTTCGATCTTCAGGAGGTTGGTAGTACCGGGCTGGTCGAAGGGTACGCCGGCAGTGACCACGACGCGCTCCCCCGGATCGGCGAGGTTGAGCTCGAGCAGCTTATGCCGGGCTATGGCCAGCATCGAGTCGTAGTTCGGGAGATGCTCGACCAACGCGGGGATCACGCCCCAGACCAGTGCAAGCTGCCGGAAGGTGTCCGGCTCCGGCGTTACCGCGAAGATCGGGACCGAGGGTCGGTAGGACGCGACGGTCCGGGCCGTGAAGCCGCTGCTGGTAAAGCAGACGATGAGCGGCACGTTCATCAGGTCCGCCGCCGCGCACACCGCCACGCCGATCGCATCCTCCGTCCGGGTCGGCCGGAAGTCCCCCGGCTCGCCCTTGTGCAGCCGCTCCAGCTCCTCCCGCCGCCGGCCGACCGCCATGTCGAACGCGGGCCCGCGCCCCCGCCGGTGCTTCTCGATCTCGCGGGCGATGCGCGTCATCGCCTGGACCGCCTCGAGCGGATAGTCACCCACCGCCGTCTCGGCCGAGAGCATCACGGCGTCCGTGCCGTCCAGGATGGCGTTGGCCACGTCGGACGCTTCGGCTCGCGTGGGCCGCGGCGCGTGCACCATGGACTCCAGCATCTGCGTCGCCGTGATCACCGGCTTGCCCTGCAGATTCGCCTCGCGGATCACCCGTTTCTGCGCGAGGGGTACCGCCTCGAACGGCAGCTCCACTCCCAGATCGCCCCGCGCCACCATGATGGCGTCCGAGGCCTGCACGATGCTCGTCAGATGGTCGAGCGCAGTGTCCTTCTCGATCTTGGCCACCAGCTTCATGTGAGGCGGTACCAGCCGACGGACCTCCTCCAGATCCTCGGGCTTCCGGACGAAGGACACGCCCAGATAGTCCACCCCCCACTCCACCGCGCGGACGATCTCTTCGCGGTCCTTGTCGGTCACGGCCGGGGCGCTC
>DATBQV010000398.1:0-7139 GCA_036560625.1 Gemmatimonadales bacterium | reverse complement strand
CGGCCGCCGGCGGCTCGCGCCCCCGGGGCTCGAGCCCGAGGAGCAGGCGATAAGGGCTCCGCAATCCGCGGGCGCCGTCCATGCTGCGCCAGAGCGGCTGGAGCGCGAGGAACATCTTGCGCCGACGCTCCGGATTCTGCTCCTGACTGGAAGTAAAGCGGCTGAGAGGCCGACCCTCGAACCGCAGGCGCCGCTCGGCCCAGCCGTAGCACGCGTACGCGCGGGCCCGGAGTGCGCCGGCGCCGCCGGACGCCACAAGGGCAGGTGGATCGTACGTGCAGTCCGGCGGTGTCGCGTCGGAGGTGATGTGCGACAGGGAGTCGGTAACCGGACCAAGCGCCGAGTCGAGCACCCGGCGCATGACCGCGAGCGCTCTCCGGTCTTCGCCGCCCAGCGGCACCGAGTCGATCGCGCCGAGCCGGGGCTCGAGGGTGGCGCGCAGGCTGTCGGCGCGCCGGGCAAGCGTTGCCAGCGGAACGCCGTCCGGAGTCTCGCGCCGGCCGGCGGAGGACGACACCGTGATCCGGTCGCGCAGCGCCCGGAGGTCGGCGTACACCGATTCCGCGCGGGCCAGTGCCGCCGCCGCCCCGGCGGGTGCGGGGGCCGATTTCTGCAATGTCGGCGCGGTGGCGCGGCCCTGCGCGCCACACGCCGAGACGAGGCAGGCCAGGGCCAGGGCCAGGGCCGGGATGGCGAGGGAGCGATCCCGGGGCGAGGGTGGGCTTGCGGGAACCTTGTACTCCCGGTTAGTGTTCTCGCGTGCAGTACGTGACATAGCCTTCGGGCCCCGGGGAATCAGAGCAGCCCGGGTGATCAAATCTGCCACGAGCCTTCGTCCCGGTGGGTGCCTCGGCACTCAGCCGGGCGTTGTGTTTTCGGGACCGGCGCGGCGTGCGGACTTGAGATAGACATGCTGGGTTTTCAAGCGCGCGAAGCCCAGCCGCAGGTAAAAGGGGTGCGATTCCTCCCGGGCTACGTTGCTGCGGACCTTCACCGTGCGGAGACCGCGTTCGCGCGCCCAGGCCTCCACCTCCGCGACCAGGGCTCGGCCGGCGCCGTGGCCGCGCTGCGTTGCGTCCACAACCAGGCCCATGATCTCGCACCACGGCCCACTTTCGAGGATCTGCCGCTCTTCTGCGTGAATCCAGCCGATGGCCTGACCAACGGGCGACTCGGCGACCCGGAGGAAATGCTCGGCGCGCGGAAGGAGCGTTGACAGGCGACGCGCGATGTCGTCGGTCGATGCCGGATATCCCAACTGCGTGCTGAGCCCGGCGAGTCGGGGGGCGTCGTCGAGACGTGGGGCCCGGATCTTCGTGATCCCCGCCGCAGTCATTCCAACGGGATCCGGCTCTTGTTCTGCGCCAGCCACTGCTCGAACGTCTGGAGCTCGGGGTTGAGCGCGCGGGCGATCCTGGGGTCACGCGGACCGCAGAAGGCCTCCTGGAAGTCCCGCTTGAACTGGAACATGTTGCCCAGATCCTCCGCCCCCGGAAATCCGAGGCTGCGGTAGACGTCGGGTGAGACGGCGTTGTAGCGCACTTCCTCGCCCAGTGCCTTGGTCATCGCAGCCGCGAACTCGGCGCCCGTCAGGTGCTCGCCCGCGATCGCGATGGTCTTCCCGATGAATTCCTGCCCCCGCTTGAAGATCGCGTAGGCGACCTTGCCGATGTCTTCAACCGCGATCGCCGGCAGCTTCTTGTCGTCCATCGGCATGGTGAGGGCAAGCTTGCCATCGGGCCCGCGCTTGGGCCCGGACCCGAAGAAGATGAAGTTCTCCCAGTAAAACGACGTCAGCAGAAACGTCGTCGGCACGCCGAGCTTCCGGAACACGCCGTCGGCTTCGCCCTTGGCGTCGAAGTGGGGGACCTTGTACTTGCCCATGAGCGTCGGCATCCGGTTGTCAGACAGCGGGACCAACTTCCGCGTGTCTTCCAGCGTGGACCAGATGACGTGGCGGAGGGCGGCCTGCTTGGCGGCGTGCGCCATGGCGGTGGCGTCGGCCAGCTCGCGCTCGGGAGAGAAGTGCTCCCAGAAGAACGTCACGCAGAACGCTCCGTAGGCGCCCGCGAACGCCCGCTCGAGGCTCTTCGCATCGCTCGCGTCCGCGGCGACGACCTCCGCCCCCGCCGCAGCCAGGGCCTTGGCCTTTTCGGATGCGGGGTTCCGCGTGATCGCGCGGGCGGCAAAGCCACCGGCCTTGTCGCGCAGAATTGCCCGGACTACCCCGCCACCCTGGGCGCCGGTGGCGCCCATCACGGCGATGATTTTCTTGTCGGCCATAGGTCCTCTTCTCCTCGATATGCGGTTAGAACGCGGCCCGCACGACGCCACCGTCCACCCGGACGGCGGTGCCGTTCGTCGCGGAGGCCCGAGGGCTCGCGAGATAGACCGCCATCACCGCCACCTCATCCACGGTGGCGAAGCGCTTGAGCAGCGAGCTGGGCCGGGCGGTGGCGAAGAACTCCCGCTCCATCGCGTCCGGGCTCAAGCCCCGGGCGGCCGCCATCTGCTCGACGAACGTGCCGACGCCCTCGCTGCGGGTGGGCCCGGGCAGGATGCTGTTGACCGTGATGCCGGTGCCGGCGGTCGCCTCGGCGAGCCCGCGGGCCACGGCGATCTGGGCGGCCTTGGTCATCCCGTAATGGATCATTTCCGGGGGAATCTGGATGCCCGACTCACTCGACACGAAGATAATCCGGCCCCAGTTGCGGGCCCGCATGCCCGGGAGATAATGCCGGGCGAGCCGGACGCCGCTCATCACGTTGGTCTCGAAGAAACGGAGCCAGTCGGCGTCGGGGATCTCCTCGAACGCCTTGGGCTCGAAGATGCCGGCGTTGTTGATGAGGATGTCCACCTCGGGCAGGGCCCGGACCAGCCGTTGGACGCCGTCGGCGCCGGCCAGGTCCGCGGCCACGCCGCTCGCGTTCGCGCCGGGCACCGCCTCCTTGATCGCCCCAATAGCCTCGGCGACGCGCGCCTCGGTGCGTCCGTTCACGACGACGGCCGCGCCTTCGGCGGCCAGGAGCCGGGCGATCGCGTGCCCGATGCCGGCGGTCGATCCGGTAACGAGGGCGCGCTTGCCCTCGAGCGCGAGATCCATGCTGCCTCCTTCCAATCGGATGGCATAGGCGCTTCGGGTAGCATAGGCGCTCCCCGTCCGGGGCACAAAGGGCGGGGAGGCCGGCTTCAGGCCCGTCAAGAAGGAGCCCCACGCCGTGTTCGGCGAGGGGCTTGTGGGAGAGACCCGGGAGCTGGTGCCCGGAGGGGCGGGTCAGGCCATGGCGGGTGTCGCGGGGGTGACGGCTCCCTCGTCCCGCTCGCCGGTGCGGATCCGGTGGACCTGATCCACGTCCAGCACGAAGACCTTGCCGTCGCCGACTTCGCCGGTGCGGGCGGAGCCGAGGATGGCGTTGACGGTAATGCCCACGAACGGCTCGGACACGCCGATCTCGAGGCGGACCTTCTCCTGCAACTCCATCTTCACCGTCGTTCCGCGATACGTCTCGACCCGATCGGTCTCGCCCCCATGACCCATCACTCGGGACACGGTGAGTCCGCGAACCTCGGCTCGATAGAGGGCCTCGAGCACCTCGTTGAGGCGGTCGGGCCGGATGATGGCGACGATCAGCTTCATGTCGGCTCTCCCGGCGTCAACGCGCCGCGGTTTGGGGCTTGAGTGTGGTAACGGGTGCCACGGCCGGCACTGCGTCGGGCATGACGAGGATGGACCCCTCTCCGCTGCTGTAGGCTTCCTCCCCGTGCTGGCTCACGTCCATGCCCAGACCCTCGGTGCGGGGGGCCGCACGCAGGACGGTGACGAGCCCGAGGACCTTCAGGATCACGAAGGTCATGACCCCGGCATACACCAGCGACGTGGCGACGCCGAGCGCCTGAATGCCCAGCTGGGCGGGGTTGCCGGCAAGGAGGCCGTCCGCGCCGCCAGCGTTCCAGGCCTTGAGCGCGAACACGCCGGTGAGGAGGGCGCCGGTCGTGCCGCCGATGCCGTGCCCGGCGAACACATCCAGTGAATCGTCGAGACGGGTGCCGGAGCGCCAGACGATGGCGAAGTAACTGGGGAACGCCGCGATCGTGCCCAGGGCCAGCGCGCCCATCGGACTCACGAAGCCGGCGGCCGGGGTGATGGCCACCAGGCCCACCACGATGCCGGTTGCGCCGCCCACCGCCGTGGCGTGCCCGGTGCGGAAGTAGTCCAGCAAGACCCACACGACCATCGTGGCCATGGGCGCCAGGAACGTGTTGGTGAAGGCGAGTCCCGCCAGCTCGTTGGACGCCAGCGCGCTGCCGCCGTTGAACCCGAACCAGCCGAACCAGAGGAGACCGGCGCCGAGCAGCACGAACGGCACATTGTGGGGCAGGATTGCCTGGCGCCCGTAGTCCTTCCGGGGACCGAGCACCAGGGCGGCCACGAGGGCGGAGACGCCGGCGTTGATGTGGACCACCGTGCCGCCCGCGAAGTCCAGCACGCCGCGGGTCATGAGCCAGCCGCCGCCCCAGACCCAATGCGCCACCGGGGCATAGACCAGGAGCGACCACAGCACCAGGAACGCGAGGTACGGGCCGAAGCGCATTCGCTCGACGATGGCACCGGAGATCAGGGCCGCCGTGATGATGGCGAAGGTGCCCTGGAACGCGAAGAAGACGAGGTGCGGTATCGTCCCCTTGGCCTCGACCCCCACGCCCGCGAGCAGGGCATTGCCCAACCCGCCGATCCACGCCTGATTGGCACCGCCGTCGCCGAAGGCGAGGCTGTAGCCCACCAGCGCCCACACGACGCCGACGACACCCAGGGCCGCGAAGCTCATCATCATGGTATTGAGCGAGCTCTTGGAGCGGACCAGGCCTCCATAGAAGAACGCGAGGGCGGGCGTCATGAGCAGCACGAGCGCGGTGGACATGAGCATCCAGGCGGTGTCGGCCGGGACGACCGTGGGCGGCGGCGCCGGCGCCTGGAGGGCGAGGAGGAGGGGCAGTTGGGTCACCGGTGGGGTCCTGGTTGGAGGTTGGGGCCGTGCGCCCGGGTGGCGCGACCAACACTATCGTAGCTTCCGCCCGCCGGTTTGGCAATATGTGTGTGCCACAATTTGTGCACTTTACGCATGTTTCCGTACACGAATAGGCCTCAAATGTCGTGAACGCTGACCGGCGTTCGTAGGTTCGTGCACGCATTGCTGGTCCGTGCGGACAATCTGGCGCCCCATTCTGGCCCACCGGGCGGGGCTCGACCAGCCCGGCCATATTGACGACGATCTCCCCGTCTCCATCCAGCGAGCTCATGCCCGACTCCCACGACTTCGTCGCCAACCTGGCCCTCGTGCTGTGCGTCGCCGCGGCCACCACGCTGCTCTGCCAGCGGCTCCGCCAACCGGTCGTCTTCGGGTACCTGCTCGCGGGGATGATCGTCGGCCCGCATCTCCCGATCCCGCTGGTCGCCGACGAAGCGATGGTGCATGCGCTGGCTGAGCTGGGCGTGATCCTGCTCATGTTCGGCCTCGGGCTGGAGTTCAGTTTGCGGAGGCTGTTCCAGGTGGGGCCGACCGCGGGACTGATTGCCGTGAGCCAGTCAGGTGCGATGCTTTTTCTCGGGTACGTCCTGGGCCGGGCGTTCGGCTGGACGCCGCTCGAGAGCGTGTACACAGGGGCCCTGATCGCGATCTCGAGCACGACGATCATCGTGAAGGCGTTCGCGGAGCAAAAGGTGACCGGGCGGTTCACCGAGGTCGTCTTCGGCGTCCTGATCATCGAGGACCTGCTGGCCATCCTCCTGCTCGCCATTCTGACGGCGGCCTCCGCGGGCGAGGGGGTGGCGACCGGCGCACTGCTGGCGAAGACGGGGCTGCTCGCCGCGTTCCTGGGCGGCTACGTGGTCGTGGGACTCCTGGTGGTACCTCGGCTCGTACGGTTCGCGGCCCGACTCGGCAGCGCCGAGACGACACTGGTGACCGCGATCGGCATTTGCTTCGGCGGCGCGGTGCTGGCGCACAGCTTCGGCTATTCCGTGGCGCTGGGAGCGTTCATCGCCGGCTCGCTGGTCGCCGAGTCGGGCGAGGCCGGAACCATCGAGCATCTGGTGGCGCCGGTGCGCGACATGTTCGGGGCGATCTTCTTCGTGGCCGTGGGCATGCTCATCGATCCCCGGCTGGTGGCGGAGCACTGGGTGGCCGTCCTGGTGCTCGCTGCCGTCGTCATTGTCGGGAAGGTCAGCGCCGTGTCGGTGAGCACCTTCCTGACGGGCTACGGGACGCGGACCGCCGTGCAGACGGGAATGAGTTTGGCGCAGATCGGGGAGTTCTCGTTCATCATTGCCGGCGTGGGGCTCAGCACCGGGGCGACACGCGACTTTCTCTACCCGGTGGCGGTCGCGGTATCGGCTCTGACGACGCTTACGACGCCGTGGCTCATTCGCTCCGCGGGTCCCGTCGCTTCCTACGTGGACCGGAGCCTGCCCGGTCCGCTGCAGACCTTCGCGACCCTGTACGAGGCGTGGCTCGCGCGCCTCCGGGAGCGGCGAGGGGGAAAGCGGTCCCGGGTCCGCCGGCTCGCGTGGCTGCTCGTGCTCGATACGGCGCTCATCGCCGCCGTGGCGATCGGGGTTACGGCGGGACTCGAGCCCGCGGCCGACTGGGTTGCCGGATCGTTGGGCGCCGGCCCCGACGCCGCGCGGCGGCTGGTGCTGATCAGCGGGGCGGTGCTCCTGCTGCCGCTGCTCTACGGCCTGCTTCGGACGGTGCGGGCGCTGGTGGCGACGCTCGCGCTGGAGGTGATTCCGGCGGTGCCGGCCGGTCGGGTGGATACCGGAGCCGCGCCCCGCCGGGCGTTGATCGTCGCGATGGAGTTGACCATCCTCTGCGTGCTCGGCATCCCCCTCCTCGCGATCACGCAGCCGTTCCTGCCGCCCTTCCGCGGTCCCCTCATCTTCGGCCTCGTGCTGGCGTTTCTGGCGGTCGCCTTGTGGCGAAGCGCGACCGATCTCCAGGCGCACACGCGGGCCGGCGCCGAACTGATCGCGTCGCTACTGGCACGCCAGATGGCCCCGGATCGGCCGGCTTCAGGTCCGCCGACCGGGCAGGCACCGGCGGTGATTCCTGACATCGTGACGATCCTGCCCGGGCTTGGTG
>DATBQV010000397.1:0-3539 GCA_036560625.1 Gemmatimonadales bacterium | reverse complement strand
TTGGGAATGCGTCCGGCCCGCTCGGCCAGAAGCCCGCCGATCGTGGTCGCCCCGCCGGGCGGGAGGGTGATGCCGAAGCTTTCCGCGATCGCCGAGGCGGGCGCCGCGCCGTCGGTCTCCAGCATCGGTGCCGGACCGCCGGCCGTGCTCCGGACGCCTTCGTCATGCTCGTCGAAGATCTCGCCGACCAGCTCCTCGAGCAGATCCTCCAGTGTCACGATGCCCAGCGTCCCACCGAATTCGTCGAGCACGATCGCGAGGTGGCGTCGCTCGCGCTGCATGTCGACGAGAAGGTCTCCGCAGGTGCGGCTGGCCGGCGCCATCGCTACCGGGCGGATCGGGAGCGGATCGCCCGGCCGCAGCTTGAACAGATCGAACGCGTGCAGCATGCCGATGATCTCATCGAGCGTGCCACGATAGACCGGAATGCGGCTGTAGCCGCTCTGGGCGAACACCTGGGTGATGTCGCTCAGCGCGGCGTCCTCGGCGAGCGCTACCAGCTCCGTGCGCGGCGTCATGACCTCGCGAACCGGACGCTGGCTGAAGGTCATGACGCCGCCCACGAGCGCCAGCTCCCCGTCCGTCGTCAGGCCCACCGCCGCGCCCTCGCGCCAGATGGACCGGAGATCGTGCGGCCGGTCGGCGCGTCGAGCGGGGAGTACGACCCGCAGCACGGATGACCACCGCTGGAGCCCGGGGACCAGCCGGTCGGTCAGCCACACCGGCAGCGATTGCGTGAGCCACCGCGGGATGAAGTAGCCGCTGAAGAGCACGAACGGCACGGCGACCAGAAGCAACAGAATGAGCGAGCGGACCGCGCCGGAACCCACCAGGAGAGCGGGCGTGGCCGCGCCCAGGATCAGCACGCCCAGCGAGGTCGTGGCGGACGCCGCGGTGAGGTGGAAGTCGATCTGCCCCAGCGTTTCCATGGACGGCGCCGCCCCGCGGAGCCGCCGGGAGACGACGCGCGCCAGCTCCGAGCGGCTCAACGCGATGAGCGCGCCGCCCGCGGTGGCACCAAACACGGCGAGGATGAGGCCGGCGGCGACGACGAGCCAGATCATGCCGTCTCCGGCGCTGGAGCGCTGGCGGGGACCGGAACCCGGCGGACGGACACGCGCTTCACCCGCCGCCGAACGACCTGCTCGACGGTCAGGTGGAAGCCGTCGAGGTCGAGCGTCTCTCCGGTGCGCGGAACGCGACCGAACTCCGCCAGCACCAGCCCGCCCACGGTGCTCACGTCCTCGCGCTCGAAGCGGTGCCCGAGCGCCGCCTCCAGCTCCGTGAGCGCCGTCCCGCCCTGCACGCGCCACTCTTCTTCGCTCAGCTCCTGGATGGGAGCGACCTCGTCCGTGTCGTACTCGTCGCGGATCTCGCCCACGATCTCCTCGAGAATGTCTTCCAGGGTCACGAGGCCGGCCGTGCCCCCGAACTCGTCGACGACGATGGCGAGGTGGCTCGGCCCGCGCTGGAAGTCGCGCAACTGGCGATCGAGCGTCTTTGCCTCGGGGACGAAGGCCGCCGGGCGGATCAGCGTGTGCCACATGGGCTCCGCGTCGGCCAGGCGGGCCAGCATGTCCTTGGCGTAGATGACGCCGGCGATGGCGTCGGGATGGCCGTCGTATACGAGGAGGCGCGCGTGCTCCGCATTCTTGAGGGTGCGCACCACTTCCTCCGGCGAGGCGGCGAGGTCCACGGCCACGATGTCGATCCGGGGCGTCATGATCTCGGATACGGTGGTATCAGCGAGCGAAAACACGCCCAGCAGCATGTCGCGCTGCGCGCTGGCCAGGTGGCGCTGCGGCTCTCGGCGGCGTGGCGGTCGCATCCGGGAGTCGGCCCAGGCGACCAGTCGCAGCAGCGGCTGAAACGGCCCGAGTGTCCGCACGGCCACGCGCCGGACCGGACCGGAGAGGTCGGGAGCCACGGCTGCGACGACGCGCGGAAGCAGATCGCCCACGACCCAGACCAGCAGCACCGCCAGCACCAGCCGGGCGAGCCCGGGGAACGGCGGCCACGCCCACCACACGACCGTCGTGCCCGCGGCGGCCCCCGCGAGGACGAGACACGCGAGGTGCGCCACGTGCAGCTGGCGGGAGACGCCGAGGGGGCCCTCGTCGGCGGGGAGGCCGGCGGGCGAGCGCGGCAGCTCCGCGTCGGCCTCGGCAGCGAGCGCGAGCCACGCGGCCCACAGAGTGAGGCCGGTGAGCACGAGCGGCCCGATGAAGAGCTGGAGCATCGCGATCATGCCAGCGCCTCCACGTACCGCTCCTGGCGCCGCCACATCGCGGATCGGCTGCGTGCCTCGGCGCCCTCCGGATGGTCGCGCCCGAGTGCGTGGAGCGTGCCGTGCACCACGAGGCGGATCAGCTCTTGCCGGATCGGAATGCGGTGGGCTCGCGCCGCCCGCTTGGCCACCGAGGGGCACACGTACACATCGCCGACGCGCGGGCCGCCCGGGGGTCGGAGGGTGAAGGCCAGCACGTCGGTGGGACGATCGGACCCGCGGTAGCGCGCGTTGAGCCGACGCATCCGGTCGCGCCCGAGGAACGTGACCGACACCAGGGCCCGCCGGCGCTCGCCCGTCAGCACCGCCCGGACCACGCGGCGCACCACTGGCGCCGGCAACGGCAGCCGTCGCCCGTGCACGCTCACGTCAGGTGCGCTCGGCCGGCTCGAACTCCGCACCGATTCCGCCGCTCGCACGGGGATAGCCGATCCGATGATGGTACATGCCGGCCATTGACCGGCAGAACACGTCCTTGACCCGATCGAGGTCGCGGAGGGTGATCGGGGCCTCCTCCAGCTGCCCGGCCCCGAGCTTCTGGCCCACGAGCTGGTCGATGGCGCGGCGAACGGAATCGGGCTTCCGGTCTTCGAGCACGCGGATCGCGGCTTCGGACGAGTCCGCCAGCATCGCCACCGCGGTCTCGACCGACTGCGGCCGAGGGCCCGGGTAGCGGAAGTCCCGGATATCGATTGCCACGGCCGGCGTGCGCCGCCGCGCCCGGTGCAGGAAGTAGTTGATCTCGCTGGTGCCGTGATGCTCCGGAATGAACGCCCGGAGAACCTTGGGGAGCCCGGCCTCCTCGGCCAGCTGCACGCCGAACGCGACGTGCTCCCGAATGATCCGGGCGGACTCCTCGGGGCTGAGCGCGTCGTGCGGGTTGTCGCCCTGCTGCTGGTTCTCCACGAAGAACCGCGGACTCTTCAGCTTGCCGATGTCGTGGTAGTAGCAGCCGACCCGGGCCAGCAGCCCGTTCGCGCCGATCGCATTGCACGCCGCCTCGCAGAGGTTCGCCATTGCGAGGCTGTGTGCCCAGGTGCCGGGCGCCTCGACGGCGAGCCGCTGGAGCAGCGGGCGCCGCAGGTCCGACAGCTCCAGGAGGGTGAGGTCCGTAGTGATGCGGGTGGCCGACTCCGCGAGCGGCACCATGAGCAGGGCGAACGATGCGCTGGACAGGGCGACCATGGAGCCGGTGATGGCGGTGGTGGCGATCAGGTCCCAGCCCCAGCCGCTGCTCAGGCCCAGCGTGAGC
>DATBQV010000396.1:0-3384 GCA_036560625.1 Gemmatimonadales bacterium | reverse complement strand
GGATCTCGACGACCTCGTGACGCTGGCGCGCTGGGCTGCGGACGAGCGGATTCCGCTGGTGCCGCGCGGAGCCGGCAGCGCCATGGGCGGCGGCAACGTGGGCGACGGCGTCGTCGTCGACCTGACCGGGATGGACGGACCGGGCATCGAGATCCGGCCGGCCGACCGACGGGCCCGCATGCGGGCCGGCGCCTCGCTCGGCGACCTCGCTGCCGCCACGGCACCCCTCGGTCTCCGCTTGCCGCCGGACCCCTCGAGCTGGCGCTGGGCCACTGCGGGTGGCGTGGTGTCGACCAACGCGGCCGGTGCGCGGTCGGTGCGCTACGGCAGCGTGCGGCGCTGGGTCGATGCCGTCACCCTCGTCACCGCCGACGCCGAAGTCGTCAGACTCGCCCGCGGCCCCGAGCTGCCTCCCCTCTACCCGCCACGCCCTTCCGCCCGGGCATTCGCTCGGTTCGAGCAGAACGCCGCGCCCGCGATCCGTGACGCCGCGGCGCTGATCCGCTCGCGCTTTCCCCGAGTCTCCAAGAGCTCCTCCGGCTACGCGCTCGACGCCTTTCTCGACTCCCGCGACACCCTGGATCTCTTCGTGGGCTCGGAGGGCACCCTCGGTCTGCTCGCCGAGGTGGAGTGGCGCTTGGACCCGGTGCCGCCGGCGAGGGCCGGGCTCCGCATCCTGCTGCGCGACTACAGTACCATGGCCGAGCTGGTCGGCCGGCTGGTGGGGCTCGGGGCCTCCGCAGTGGAGCTGCTGGACCGCACGTTCCTCGAGCTGGTGATCACGCATGGCGGCGACTACGGCTCGCTTCGTGGGAACGGCATCGACGCGATTCTTCTGGTGGAGCTCGAGGCAGCCTCCCCGGAGCAGCTGCGAGCGCTCGCGGAGGCCGCGGTGGCGGTCGCACGCCCGCTCTCGTTCGAGGTGGACGCCGCCCTGTCCCGCGAAGGGGCCGACCGGCTCTGGCACCTTCGGCATGCTGCCAGCCCGATTCTGGCCAGCCTCCCGCCCGACCGCCGCTCGCTCCAGGTGATCGAGGACGGCTGCGTCCCCCTCCCACGGCTCGGCGACTATGTGGCCGCCGTGCGTCGTGCCGGGGCGGCACGTGGGCTCGCCGTCGTGATCTTCGGGCACGCCGGCGATGGCAACGTGCACGTGAACCTGCTTCCCGAGATGGAGCGGGCCGGATGGGAAGCGAACGTCGCCGGGCTGTTGGAGGAAATCACGGACACGGTCGTGGCGCTGGGCGGAGTGCCGTCCGGCGAGCACGGTGACGGACGGCTCCGGGCCGGTTTTCTCGAGCGGGTCTACGGTCCCGAGATCGTCGGGCTCTTCCGCCGGGTGAAGACGAGCTTCGATCCCCTTGGGATCCTGAACCCGGGCATTATCCTTCCGTCCGGCGAGCCGCCGATCGCGCGGCTCAAGGCCGGCGCCGGCGCCGTCCCGCTGCCCCCGGACATCGCCGAGGCCCTCCGCGACATCGAGCGCGGGGGAGGATACGCCCGGCCCCGACTGGAGATTGCGGACGACCACTAGCCCTGACGCACGTCATGGACATCATCAAGCAGCCTACCGTCTCGCTCATCGCCCGTCCCCAGTTCACCGAGCCGCCCCATCTCCGGGTCGAGTGGAAGGGTGAGGCGACCGACGGCGAGCGGGTGGCCGAGTACGCGGGCCGGCTCTGCTACATGAGCCAGCACAACCCGGCCGGACGGACGACCGCCGACTACCTCCAGAACATCCTGCGTCAGGGCCATGGCTCCGTCTTCGAGCACGCCGTGTACGTCCTCCTGGTCGAGGGGATCTCGCGGTCGTGCAGCCACGAGCTGGTCCGCCACCGGGCCGGGTTCGGCTACTCCCAGCTTTCACAGCGCTATGTCGACGAGTCGCACGCGGCGTTCGTGATGCCGCCCGCGATCCAGGGAGACCCGGCGCTCGAGGCTGCCTGGATGACCCAGGTCTCGGCCGCACAGGCGGCCTACGTCGCCGCGGTCGAAGGTCTGATGGGGAAGTACGGCTGGGTGGACGACCGCTTGCATCGGCGGAAGATGGCTCGGGAGGCGGCGCGGAGCGTGCTGCCCAACGCGACCGAGGTGAAGATCGTGGTCAGCGCGAATGTCCGGGCCTGGCGGACGATGCTCGAGCTTCGCCTCGCCGAGGGCGCCGAGCTGGAGATTCGGCGGATGGCGATCGCGTGCCTCAACATCCTCCGTCGGGAGGCCTCGGCGCTCTTCGCCGACATCGAGCTTTATCGGGGACAGGACGGGACGGAGGCGGGGCGGGTAGGGTACCACAAGGTGTGAGAAGTGAGAGGTAAGAAGTGAGAAGTGAGAAGGGAGAAGGGGGCTCCGAGGAGCGGGGGGCCCCCCTTCCTACCTTTCGCCTCTCACTTCTCACTTCTCACCCAAAACCTATTGTGCGTCGGAAATCTTTTCTGTACTTTAAGATCGTCAGGTAGTCATCTCGTCACGGCTCGTCTCCGCGGACGGCCTTTTTTGTAGAGGACGCTCTGCCAATTCGGATCGGACTCGCGTTCAACGTGAAGCCCGAAGTTGCCGCAGCCGGGCCCACGATCGACTCCCCCACGACCGACGAACCTCCCAGTCGGGCCCTCCGGCCCGATCTTCCGCAGCCTGACCTATACATCGAGTGGGACGACCCGGCGACGATCGACGCCGTCGAGCACGCGTTGGCGAACGTGGGCGAGGTGATCCGTCTCGAAGCCGACGCCGAGTTCCCCTCGAAGCTGCTGGACTATCGGCCCGACTTCGTCTTCAACATCGCGGAGGGTCTCTTCGGCCCGAGCCGGGAGAGCCACGTTCCCGCCATCTGCGAGTTCCTCGGCGTCCCCTATCACGCCTCGGACGCGCTCACCTTGGGCCTCTGCCTCCACAAGGGTCGCGCCAAGGAAATCCTCGAGCGCTACGGCGTGCCGACCGCGCCCTTCCGGCTTGCTCGCAGCGTCGCCGATGCCCGAGCCACGCGCCTGCCCTTCCCCCTCTTCGTCAAGCCGGCGTTCGAGGGCTCCGGCAAGGGCGTCTCCAGCAAGAGCGTCTGCCACAACCGCGGCGAGCTGACCACCCAGGTCGACTACCTCCTCGCTACCTACCGGGAACCGGTCCTCATTGAGACCTACCTGCCGGGGCGCGAGTTCACCGTCGCCATCCTCGGAAACGGAGATGAGGCACGGTGTTTGCCTATCGTGGGTCTGCGCTTCGACACGCTTCCGCGAGGCGCCCCGCCGATCTACGGGTACGAGGCGAAGTGGCTCTGGGACACGCCGGCCCATCCGCTCGAGATCTTCGAGTGCCCGGCCCGCGTACCCGAAGCACTCGCCGAGCAGGTCCGTGAGGCCGCGCTGGGCGCGTACCATGCCCTGGACTGCC
>DATBQV010000395.1:0-19913 GCA_036560625.1 Gemmatimonadales bacterium | reverse complement strand
GTGGCCGGCGGCTTGATCATCACTTTGGCTCCGGCCGTGAGCCGGAGCTGCCCCTCGGTCACCACCTGCTCACCCGGCTCGACCCCACCCTCGAGGACGGTCACGTCGCCGGCCGGCCGGGCCACCCGGACGTCGCGCACCTCGGTGGTCCGGTCGGGCTTCACCACGAATACGTAGGAGCCCTGCTGCCCGGCGACTACCGCGGTCGACGGCACGACCAGGGCGTCGGGCTGTACGTACAGCTCGAGGCCAACCTGCACGAACTGCCCCGGCCAGAGCGCACCGTCGGTGTTGTCGAAGCTGGCCTTGAGGAGCAGGGTCCCCGTGGCCGAATCCACCGCGTTGTCGATGAACGACAGCGTGCCGGTGCTGACGGCCGAACTGCCGGCCGGCTTCGCGTGGACCACCAGCGCGTTGGCCCGGTAGCGCCGGATCTGCTCCAGTTGCGCCGCCGGCACCGCGAAGCGCACCAGGATCGGGTGGATCCGGTTGACCGTGACGAGCGGCATGCCGGTAGTCGTGCGCACGAGGTTGCCCGGCCGGAGCTGGAGACTCCCGGCTTTGCCGGCAATCGGGGAGCGGATGGTGGCGTGCTGGTAGTTGATCCGCGCGCTCTGCACCGCGGCGCTGTCGGCCTGGACCGTGGCCTCGAGTGCGGCCGCTGTGGCGCGCGCCTGCTCCGCCTGCTGCGGCGTCACGTACTCCTTCGCCACGAGCGCATCGAAGCGCGCGACGTCCGCGTTGGCCTGGGCGAGCTGGGCCCGGTCACGGGCGAGCATGGCCTGCGCCTGCTCCAGTGCGGCACGGTACGGCGCAGGATCGATCTCGAAGAGCACCTGACCCTCGCGGACCTCGTCTCCCTCCTTAAAGCCGACGCGGAGCAGCTGGCCGGCGACCTGCGATTCGATGACTACCGTCTCGATCGGCTCGACGGTGCCGTTGGCCTCGATGGTGAACGGAACCGCGCGGCGCTCCGCGGCGGCGGCGAGGACCGGCACCGGCGGGGGCTCATTCCGGGCCGGCTTACCGCACGCGGCGATGCCGGCGAGGAGGGCGATAGCGAGACGGCGACCGTTCATCGAGCGGGATTCTCGTTCTTCAGGGTGTCGGGCGCGAACCGAACGTCGGCCCGGCCTTTCGGATCCAGCGCCCCGGCGTCATGCGCCAGCTGCGCCAGCGAGGTCTGCCAGGACAGCCGGGCCTGAACCACTTGCGCGCGGGCGGTGGCCAATGCGCTCTGCGCGGCCAGCAAATCCAGCACGGTGCCCACACCCGCCTTGTATCGTGCCAGCGCGACCTCGGTGGACTGCGTGGCGCTGGCCAGGAGATCGGCGGCCGTCTGGACCGACCGGGTGGCGGTCTGCAGCGAGTAGTACGAACTGAACACCTGGTAGGTGACCTGCTGTTCCAGGCTGCGTTCCCGGGCCCGGGCGGCATCCGCCAGGAACTCCGCCTGCCGCTGGGTGTATTCACGGCCGAACCCGTTGAACAACGGCACCGAGAGCCCGACGCCGACCGTATAGTTGCTCCCGCCCCCGGGCTTGTTGGCGATGTAGGTGAACCCGCCGTCGCCGGTGGCGGTGATGGACGGCAGCCGGGTGCCCCGCAACTGGCGGACGCGCGCCTGCGCCCCTGCGGCGTCCGCGCGGGCCGCCGCCAGGTCCGGGCGGTCGCGCACCGCCCGCTCGATGAGGCCGTCCACGCTGTCGGCGAGGGCGGCCACGGGCAGTGGCGCGGTTACGCTGTCCACGTCGTACGGCAGGTTGGCGGGGACGCCCAGCGCCAGCGCCAGCGCGCCGCGCGCCGTCTGCCGGCTCCCCTCCGTCGTCTCGAGCGCCAGCTGCGCCTGGGAGAGCGCGGTGCGTGCCTGGAGCACGTCCGCGATGGTCGCGGTGCCGACCGTCCGACGCGCCTCGGTGGCGTCCAGGTTCGCCCGCGCGTCCTTCACCGACTCGCGCTGCGCCGAGACGAGCGCTCCACTGGCCACGTAGTCGTAGAAAGCCACCAGGGCCTGGAGCACGACGTCATTGATGGTGGCGTTGTGGGTCCAGTCGGCGGAGAGGAGTGCCTGACGAGCGCTCTCGATGGCGCCGCCCCGCCCGCCGAAGTCCAACAGCAGCCACGTGAGCGTGGCGCTCGGCCCGTAGGTCGTCTGCCTGACCGCGGTCCGTCCAGCCGTGGCCGCGGTCTTCACCCGCGTGACCGAGGCTCCGAGATCCACTGCGGGGAAGTATGCCGAGCGCGACGCACCGAACGCCGCGGCGGCGGCGCGCGCGTTGGCCCACGCCTGGACGGTTGCCGGATTGTTCCTGAGCGACAGATCGACGACATCGGCGGCGGTGAGCTGCTGCAAGCGCTCCACAATGTCGGGTGGGACCTGCTCGGCGGGCGGGACGGCCGGCCCTGCGGACGAGGCACTCGGAGTCGGTGGCGTCCACGGGACCTGTGGCGCAGCCGATACCGCGGGAGCGCCGCCCCCTGGACCGGGAAGCCCGGGGGTACAGGCGACCAGACAGAGAAGCAGGGCAGCCCCGGCCGAAAGACGGGGGCCGCGAGTGCGGGCCATGGGTGAGCCGATCTCCTGAAAGTGCGGGCCGATGGCTCCTACGGAGGCCCGGCCTTAAAGATTCAGTGTTGCTTGAACATACTGAATCACGTTAGGATAGCGCCATGCCGCGTCGGGACGCCACCCTCCAAGCTAGCACCGCCGACCTCATCGAGCGGATCGCGCTCTTCTTCGAAACGGAGGGGTTCAGCCGGATCGGGGGACGGATCTTCGGGCGGCTGCTGCTGGCTGATACGGCGATGTCGCTCGACGGACTTGCCGCGGACCTCGCCGCCAGCAAAGCGAGTATCAGCACGGAGACCCGGTCCCTGGAGCGGCGGGGGCTGATCGAGCGCGTGGGGAAGCCGGGAGACCGGCGGGTGTACTACCAGGTGGCGTCGGAGCTACCGATCCCGACGATGTCGGTCCGGCTGGAACGCTGGCGGCGGTTCAGCCGGCTGCTCGAGGAGGCACCCGCCGATATCGCCCGCGGCAGCACCGTCGTCCGCCGCCGGCTGGACGACACGCTCGCCGCCCATCGCTACCTGCTCGCCGAGTTCAGCGACGCGCTCGAGCGCTGGCACCGGCGGCGCGGGTCCCCGAGACAGGCCTAGAGGGGAACCACTCCGGAAGCTCAGATCTTGAGGATGACCCGCCTGCGGTAGAGCAGGTCGAGCAGCACGTACCAGACCGCCACGAACGCAAGCGCAAAGGCGAGCGAGGCCGCTTCCGGCGGGAGCCACGGCGCGAAGAGCGAGCGGTAGAGCGCGGTCTGGAGCGGGACCGTGTCCCCCGCGCAGGGAACCTCGATGACGGAGTAGATCAGCCGAGCGGTTGCCTCCGCGCCGGCGAACGCCACGATCGGATTCACCCCGAACACCACGAACGGCCGTGTCCACCAGGTGCTGCGGCGCTCCTCGATGAGCCACATGCAGGTCGCCAGCGCGACGCAGGCCATCCCGCCCGTGAACAGCACGTAGGAGCTGGTCCACAGGTTCTTGTTGATCGGGAAGACCCAGTTCCAGATGGAGCCCAGCAGGAGACCGATCGCACCGGCCGCGAAGAGTCCGTTGATCCGCTCGGCGAGGGGGAGTAGCCGTGTGATCCAGCGCCCCGCGCCGACGCCAAGCAGGCAGCTCGCGATCGCCGGCAGCGTAGACAGCGGCCCCTCGGGGTCCCACGTCTTCGTCTGGTCCCAGAGGTGACCGCTGAGCAGCAGACGATCCACCCAGGCGGGGAGCGTTGCTTCCGGGGGCGCCAGCGCGGCCGGGCCCACGCCGGGAACGGGCACGAGCACGAGCAGCATCCAGTAGCCGAGGAGCAGCACCGCCGCGACTGCGGTCTGGGTCCGGGCCGAGGTCCGGAGCACGAGCAGTCCGGTGACGAGATAGACGACGCCGATGCGCTGGAGCACGCCCGGGATCCGCAGGTGCGCGAGCCTCTCCGCGGGAAAGAAGGGAAACGCCGACAGCAGGAGGCCGAGCAGGACGATCACGAGCGCACGGCGAAGCACTTGCCGCAGCAGCTCGCGCTCGGTGGCACCGCGGGCGCGCCGGGCGGAGAGCGACAGGTGGGTCGTGACGCCGACGATGAACAGGAAGAACGGGAAGACGAGATCCGTGGGGGTCCACCCGTGCCACGCCGCGTGGCGCAGCGGCGGATAAATGTGGCCCCAGCTGCCCGGGTCGTTCACGAGGAGCATGCCCGCGACCGTGGCGCCGCGGAATACGTCGAGCGAGATCAGTCGCCCGCTAGTGCCCGGATCCGGCGCCGTCGGCGACGTAGCGGTCCTTCTCCAGTCGGTCGAGCTCGCGGGCAAGATTGTCCCCGATGACCTGCACGCGGAACAGGCGGAGCGGATCGAATCCGGGAGCGTGCGGACTCTTGACCGGCCCGCCGGCGACCTCGAGGATCGCGTCGAACCGGTAGTCGACGGTTCTGCCCGACTTCGGGTCGCGCCAGCTCCCCTGGTGCGCCAGCTCCCGGTTCTTGGGCCAGATGCCGAGCGGGAGCGCGAAGGTGCGCACGCGGTAGCCGGGCACCGCAGAGTCGATGGCGACGAGACTCCGGGCGATCTGCTCCTGCACGCCGGCGTCCGAGAGCGTGGAGAGGTTGGCGTGCCAAAGCGTGTGGGCGCACAGCTCGAAGCCCTGGTCGGCGAGGAACTTGAGCTTGCGGAACCGCCATGCGGTCTGCTGCCCCTCGATGCCGCGGTCGCCGAAGAAGGCATGCCCGGCGCTCGCTCCGGGTAGCAGGCAGAAGGTGGCGCGTAGCGGCCAGTCGGGGTGATGCTTGGCGAAGTCGAGCCAGATCCCCACCCCGCTCTCGGGGTCGATCTCGAGCGAGCCGTCGTGCTCGATGTAGCGGAACTGACTCGGCGAGGCGTCGTCGAATGTGAATACCACGGGCGAGATGCCGGCGGGCAGGGCGAGCTTGTCGTCGATCAAGTCGGCGACGGTAACGGGACGGTACCCTCGATCGTAGAGCAATTGGAGGTCGCGGCGGAAGCCGTCGCGCGCGCGTCCCCACCGGCTGTCCCGGTCCGCGATCAGGTGATACTCGAGAATGGGGATGCGGCCGAGCGTATTCGGCGGTCGGGAGGGTCCGGACGCCTGGGCATGGGCGCCGGACGCGAGGCCCAGCGTGGCAATGAGGACGGCGATACGGCGCATTCGGCGAGGGAAGTTAGCCCGTGCGCTTGACCCGCGACAGGCTTCCAGACAGGCTTAAGGCAAGCCCTTTCCCGCGCACGTTCGCCGAGGTGAGGCTGAATCGACGTGGACCGCGACCTGTCGGCCTTTCTGGTTCAGCTTTCCATCGCCATCCACAAGAGCGCCACGTACCCCCCCGGCCATCCACTGGCCGCCGCGGCGGTGGACGTGGCGTTGAAGAGCCTCACCGGGTTGCTCCGGCAGCGGCCGGTCCTCGCGCTCGGCGTGACGCGAACCCAGATCGTCATCGACGGTGAGGGCACCGACCCGACCCATCCTGTGCTGCGTGAGCTGGCCCAGCGGCTCTACCGCTGCCAGCTTGGCGGTCTGAGCTTCTCGCTCGGCCTGAACGTCGAGGAGCTGACCGGAGTCCTGCGGGCAATGAGCGGCGACGCGGCAGGGCTGGCGGCGGCCGATCCCGCGACCTGGCCGCACATCGGCCTGCACGCGCTCGCGTTCGATCAGCTCCGGCTCGCCGAGGGAGAAGGCGATGGCGGCGGCGGCGAGGGGCAGGGTGGAGACAAACTGTCGCGCCTCTGGACCGACCTCGTGGGCGCGGCCCTCGGCCTTGGGAGCGAGGCTACGACGCACGCCGACCCGCGGCTCCTGGCGGCGGCGATCGACGCCCGCGCCGGCGAGCGGGGCTTCGCCCAGACGGTAACGCGCCAGCTCCTCGCGCTGAGCCGGCAGACGCGCGTGGGAGGCGGGCAGGACAACCGGATGGTGAGCAGGCAGCTCGCCGAGCTGCTTGCCAGCATCAAGCCCGAGACGCTGCACCGTCTCCTGCAATTCTCGCCCGATGCGGCCCAGCGGGAGCAGCTGCTGGTGGAGCTGTCCCGCTCGATGCCGGTCAACGCGGTGGTCGAGCTGCTCCGCGCCGCGTCGGAGGCCAATCAGCAGACGATCTCGCACGGGCTCCTCCGCATTCTCGCCAAGCTCGCGGCGCATGCGCAGTCGCACGACGACGAGGCGCAAAGCGAAGCGGATGACTCCCTGCGGGACATGGTTCGCGAGCTGGTGAACGACTGGGCCCTCAAGGACCCGAACCCCGAGGTCTACAGCGACATGCTCGAGGGGCTGGCCCGACCGGCGTCCAATGCCGCCTCCGCGCGCCAGGCCAAGGGGGCCGAGGCGGAGGAGCCGCTTCGCCTGGTGAAAACCGCGCTCGAGCTGGGGACCTGGGGCGCTTCGATCGGCACGGCGGTGGCGACATTGATCGAGCGAGAGGAGGTTCCGGCGCTCCTTGGCCTGCTCGCGCAGACGCCGGACGGCGATCCGGCGGCCGAGGCCCTCTGGTCGCTGCTTCCGCTCCAGGATGAGCTGCGGCGAGCCTTGGCCGGGACCGAGCCCGATGCCGCGCTGGTGGAGCGGCTCCTGCCGCGGCTCGGACTCGACGCCACGGACCCGTTGCTCGACGCGCTGGCCGAAGCGGACTCCCGAGCGTTACGCCGTCGGCTGCTCACCTGGCTTACTCACCTCGGGCCCGGCATCGGGTCGATGGTCCTGGCTCGGCTCGACTCGCCGCACTGGTACGTCCTCCGCAACATGCTCGTGCTGCTTGCCGGCATGGACCCGTGGCCCTCAGGGTTCTCTCCCGCGGCATACCTTACCAACGCGGACGCGCGCGTGCGTCGGGAAGCGTTGAAGCTGGCGCTCAGAACGCCCGAGCTTCGGGATCAGGCGATCTGCACCGGCCTCACCGACGGGGACGAGCTCATTCTCCGGACGGCCCTCGCCGCCGCGCTGGACGGCTGTCCCCTCGAGGCGGCACCCCTGCTCGTGGACCAGCTGGAGTCGCATGCGCAGCCGGCGGACGCACGACTGCTGCTGGTCCGGGTGCTTGCCATGCTTCCCTCGACCACGGCGCGGGACTGCCTGGTCCGGCGGGTGCAGGGCCGTCGGCGGTGGATGCTGTGGCGGCGGCTCGCGCCCAAGTCCCCCGAGATGGTGGCCGCGGTCGCGGGACTCGCCGGGCGCTGGGGTGTCGACCCGGCGGCCGCGAACGTGCTGCGCCTGGCCCGGAGCAGCCGCGACGCCGAGGTGCGGGCCGCCGCGGGAGCGGCGGGATGAGCGATCCGTTCCGCTACCTGACCTCGCTGGGCCAGGCGCTCTCGGCCATGGGACTGTACCCGGCCGGGCATCCCGCCCGGGAACGGACAGTCGACGCTTCGTTCGAGCTGCTGACCGAGCTGTCCTCGGACGCCGAGCCGCGATTCTCCTTCATCGACGGTGAAGTGATCTACCAACGCCAGATCCTGCGGGAGTTGGCGGCCTGGGAGTGGGGTGGGCGCCTGGCGGCCAAGGGCGTGGAGCGGGTCGAGTTTCTCGAGGGCGTGACCCGCGACGAGTACGCCGGGTGGCTCGACGACCTGCACAAGCTGATCGTGGGCGAGGGGACGGATACGGCCGAGGCGCGCCAGCTGCTGAGCCGGCGGATCCGCTATGGAGCGGTCGAGGTGCGCGGTCAGTCCGGCGGCGAAGCGGTGGGGGCCTTTCCGGAGGAGGAGGCCATCACGCTTCCCGATCTCGACGCCGAGGCGGAGACCATCAACTGGATCCATGGCGAAGTCGGACGCATGGGCCGCCTGCCCCTGCTCGAGGCGGAAGCGGTGGTGCGGTCGCTCGCGGTCGCGATGCGGAGCCAGCGCCAGATTTGCCTGCCGCTGCTCCAGCTCAAGAACTTCGATCAGTACACCACCACCCACTCGAGCAACGTCGCCGTCCTCGCCATGGCGCTCACCGAGTACCTGGGCCTGGGCTCACGGGAAGTGCGCCTCTTCGGGGTAGCGGGGCTGCTGCACGACCTGGGGAAAGTGCGGATTCCGAAGGAGATCCTGGTAAAGCCCGGCCAGTTCACGGAGGAAGAGCGGGCCGTGATGCAGGCGCACCCGAAGGAGGGGGCCCGGATCATCATCGAGCAGGAGACCCGGCTCGACGTCGCCGCTTTCGTCGCCTACGAGCACCACATCATGCTGAACGGCGGAGGCTATCCCTCCCTTCGCTACCCGCGCGAATGCCACTACGCCAGCAAGGTCGTGCACGTCTGCGACGTGTACGACGCGCTGTGCACCGACCGCCCCTATCGGGCGGCGTGGACGTCGGAACGGGCGGTGACCTACCTCGGCGAGCGCTCCGGCATGGAGTTCGACCCGGAGCTGGTGGATGCCTTCAGCCGCATGATCGGCGACTGGGCCCAGCGTCGAATGACGCTTCGGGAGGAGGCCACGGCCGAGCCCGCACCGCCCTAGCGCACCTCGAACGTCAGCGTGGCCCAGCGCGATTCGTAGTCGTGTGGTCCGCTTTCGACCTTCTCCATTCGGACAAACTTGGCGTACCAGCGACCCCGGGTCGTCAGCTTGACGGCAACCACGCCATCGGCATCCGTGCGCAGCTCCTGGGCGCGGATCCGGGCACCGGCCCGTGTGCGCCCTCCGGCCAGTACCGCGAGCCCCGCCACCGGCCGCCCGTCCACCAGACAACGAACCCGAACCGTGCCACCGGGACCGAGCTTGTACGGATTGTCCAGCGCGACCAGCTCGGCGGGGTAGCCGAGCGGCGTCGCGAAGTCATCGGTTCGAGCGTTGCCCACCTGGAAGACGGCCTTCACATGCTTCGAGTAGCGCTCATGCGCCGAGTCCCCGCTGATGCCCGCCTTCGCGCGGGCATCGAGCACGTCGCGGATCGCCTCGTCCTCGAGATAGGCGGTGAACTCCTTCCCCGCGAGCGAGATCTCGCTCTGCCGAGTGGAAAGCCCGACGACGTAGGTACCCGCCCCCCGGAGGCGCACGGCGAGAAAGGTGCTGTCCCCCTGGGCCGAGACGATGCTCGTGTCGAGCGCCTCGCGACCGCCGGGCGTGACCAGCGAGAGATCGGCAATGCGGCGCCGGTCGATCGCGTTCTCGCTCTTGGTGAAGGTGCCGTTGATCACCGGCACGCGCACCGCGGCCCCGGGTGAGAGAAAGTAGGTATCGAACTTGATGAAGAGGTCGTGCGCGGACAGCGCGGACGCCAGGACCAGGACGGCCCCCGCTGTCGCCGCCGCGATGCGCCGGGCGTTCATTGCCCACCCACCAGCGGCGCGAGCGCCGCGGCGGCGGCGTCGATCGCCTGGGCGGGTTGAGCGGCGATGAGGGCGGTGGCGAGCAGGGGGACGAGCATCGGACGGGCAACGCGGCGCATACGGACTCCTCTGGTGGTGGCGGGAGGAGCCGTAATCTGTCTGGAGGAAGCGGGCCAGGCCACTCTCGGCGGGTGTGCGACACGTGAATCGCTTGACATTCCGACTGAAAGAGTCGCAATTTTGATCCGCCACGCAACCGCATGGAGCGCATCGTCACGCTGCAATCCGGAGGACCGAACATGCAACAGGAACAATCAATTCCGGCCGTCGTACCCATCGCGCAGCGGGGGTACGCTCACCCGGACGTGCTGGTTTCCACCGACTGGGTCGCGGAGCACCTGGATGACCCGAAGGTTCGCCTGGTCGAGTCGGACGAGGACGTGCTGCTCTACGAGACCGGGCACATCCCCGGGGCGATGAAGGTCGACTGGGTCGCGGACCTCAACGATCCGCTGCTGCGTGACTACGTCGGACGGGAGCGGTTGCAGTCGCTGCTGCGATCCAAGGGCATCAGCCGCGACACGACGATCGTCTTCTACGGCGACAAGAACAACTGGTGGGCGACGTACAGCTTCTGGGTCTTGCGTCTCTTCGGGGTCGACAATCTGCGAGTGATGGACGGTGGACGACAGCGGTGGGCGGAGGAGCGACGGCCTCTCACGACCGAGGTGCCGCGCCATCCCGAGGGCGACATCGTCATCGGTGAGCGCAACGAAGCTTCCATCCGGGCGTTCCGGGACGAGGTGCTGGAGCACGCGCGCCGGCGCGGCTCGATGGTGGACGTGCGGAGTCCGGAGGAGTTCCGCGGCGAGCGGTTGCACATGCCGGAGTATCCGAGCGAGGGCGCGTTGCGCGGCGGGCACATTCCGGGGGCGCGGAGCATTCCCTGGGGCCGTGCGGTGAACCCGGAGACGCACACGTTCCGTCCCGCCACCGAGCTGCGTACGATCTACGAGCAGGAAAATGGCCTTACCCGCGGCGGGGACACGATCGTCTACTGCCGGATCGGCGAGCGGTCGTCCCACACCTGGTTCGCGCTCACGTATCTGCTCGGCTTCGGACGGGTCCGGAACTACGACGGATCGTGGACCGAGTGGGGCAACGGGGTGCGGTTGCCGATCGAGAAGCCGTAGGGAAGCCGTTAGCCGTTAGCCATTGGCCTTTAGCTAACGGCTAATGGCTAATGGCCAACGGCTAAAGGCTCCCAATGCCCGACCGCGAAACCCAGATCGCTCTGCTCGTCGACCACTACCAGCGTCCCCGGCACAAGGGGACGCTGGCCGGCGCCGATGCCACCATGCCGGGAGGGAATCCAGGGTGTGGTGACCTCGTCACGATGCACGTCAAGGCCGGCGCCGACGGCCGCGTCGAGGCGGTCACGTTCGAGGGCGAGGGCTGCACCATCAGTCAGGCGGCCGCTTCGATCCTGGCGGACCGGATCAACAAGACGCATCCAACGCTGGACGAGGTCGCGGACTTCCCCTACGAGCAGATGATCGACATGCTCGGCCGCGACGTCGTCGGCTTTCGCGAGCGCTGCGCGACCCTGGCGCTCGGCACGCTCAAGATGGCGGCGCGGCAGATCGAATCGTACCGCCGGCTTCGGGCGGCCGGTCGGACCGATGCGGAGATCCGTGAGCTCCAGCGGGCGCTGATGGACGCGCGCGGCGAAAGCGGTCTCGTGTTCGGGGAGGCCGCCGAGGCCCAGAAAGGCGTGAACCCCGCCTCCGCCGACTAGGCGCTGCCGGTCCTGTTCGTCCGGCGGTCGGCACGCTATCCTATTGCCCATGCCCACGACAATCCGTGGTTCCCGCGCGGCGCGGGTGTTTCTCGCGCCGGCGGTTCTCGTCGCCATCACGGCGGCCTCGCTCGCCGCGCAGGCATCGCCCGATTCGACCCGCCCGTTCGGCACGTTGCGGGCCCAGGCCGAGCGCCAGCAGGCATGGCTCAAGCAGCGGCTGGACAGTCTTCTGCCCGGCTTGATGCGGAAGTACGGCGTCGACATGTGGGTCGTACCGATGCGGGAGTACAACGAAGACCCCGTCTTTCCCGCGATCGTCTCGCCCACGACCTTCGCAGCCCGCCGTCGCACGATCTACGTCTTCTTCGACCGCGGTTCCGGCAAGGGCGTGGAACGACTGGCGCTCGGCGGTACCTCACAGGGGGGCCTGTACGAGGCCGTCCGATCGACCAAGCAGGTCACCGCTGCGGTCGGCGGGCACCAGGCCGAGTTGTGGGGCGATCAGCAGTGGCAGGTTCTCAAGGATGTGATCGAGGTCCGCAAGCCGAAGGTGATCGGCATCGACATCTCCCGCACGTTCGCGTTCGCCGACGGCTTGAGCGCCGGCGAGTACGAGGGGATGCGGCAAGCGCTCGGGACCAGGTGGATAAGTCGCTTCCGCCGGGCCGAAGGGCTTCCCATCGACCTGATCGCGGCGCGCCTGCCCGACGAGCAGCGCTTCTATCACGACCTGGCGCATCTCACGTGGACCGTCATCGACTCCATGTTCTCGAGTCAGGTGGTCAAGCCGGGGACGACGCGCACGAGCGACCTCGTCTGGTACTTCCGCCAGCGGGTGAACGACCTCGGACTCGGCACCTGGTTCCAGCCCTCGGTCGAGGTGCAGCGCCACGGGGCCACCGAGGACCAGCTGGGCGACGATCCGATCATCCAGCCGGGCGACGTCCTGCACTGTGATGTCGGCATCACCGCGCTCAGGCTCAACACCGACATCCAGCACATGGCGTACGTTCTTCCCAAGGGCGAGACGGAAGCGCCGCGCGGACTCGTGAACGCGCTGAGCCGGTCGACCCGGCTCCAGGACATCATGATGGAGGAGGTCCGCCCCGGTCGCACCGGCAATGAGATCCTCGCCTCGGCGCGGGCGCGGATGACGGCGGAAGGCATCGACGGGACGATCTACTCGCACCCGATCGGTCTCAATGGCCATGGAGCCGGTCCGCTGATCGGTCTCTGGGACTACCAGGAGGGTGTGCAGGGCAGGGGGGATCACAAGGTCATCGACAACCAGTGGTTCTCGATCGAGCTGCAGGCCACCAGCCGCGTGCCCGAGTGGGACGGTCAGCCGGTCCGCATGGCGCAGGAGGAAGACATGGTGATGGGTCCGGAGGGCGTGCCGCGCTGGGCGTACCGGCGGCAGACCGAGCTGCGGCTCATCCCGTAGGCCCTTCGCGGCTATGTCGATCGCCGACCTGCGCCGGGAATACGCCCGCGCCCGCCTGGACGAGCGCGACGTCGATCCCGACCCGCTCGCCCAGTTCCGCAGGTGGTTCGACGACGCGCAGCGCGCCGAGCTGCCGGAGCCGACCGCCATGACGCTGGCGACGGCGACGCCCGACGGCATTCCGTCCGCGCGGATCGTCCTGCTCAAGGGCGCCGACGCGCGAGGCTTCACGTTCTTCACCGACTATCGCAGCCGGAAGGGGCAGGAGCTCGCGGCCAATCCGCACGCCGCGCTCGTCTTCCATTGGGGGGAGCTGGAGCGCCAGGTACGGATCACGGGGACGGTGACCCGCCTGTCGCGCGAGCAGAGCGAGGCGTACTTCCGGAGCCGGCCGCGCGACAGCCGGCTCGGAGCGTGGGGCTCGCACCAGAGTGAGGTGCTGGCCGGCCGCGAGGTGCTCGAGGCCCGCGTGCGCGAGGCGTCAGAGCGGCATCCGGGCGAGGACGTCCCCACGCCGCCGTCCTGGGGTGGCTTCGTGCTGGCGCCCGACGGGTTCGAGTTCTGGCAGGGACGTCCGAGTCGACTGCACGATCGGGTGCGCTACGGCCGGACGGCAAGTGGCTGGCGGATCGAGCGGTTGTCGCCATGACCGCGGTGAGAGGTGAGACGTAAGAGGTGAGAGGGAAAAAGAGAGACGGGATCAGGCGCTCCCTCTCACTTCTCACCTCTCACTTCTCACTTCTCACCTCTCACTCCCCACTTGTTACTTGCCCCAGTTGACTTTGTACCGGCAGACCCCGCCCCCCTTCGCCCGGCACTCCTCTTCAACCACGCTCACCTGCGTCGCGCCGCACAGCTCCAGCGCCTTGCGGTACCACCCGACCACGGTCAGGCAGTCAGGGGCGCTGAAGGTCTCGGCGTCGTAGGTCGTGAGCGTGCCGGCGGTCGGCCCGGCGGGCGTGTACTCCCGGCGCCCGGTCTCGTAGTAGAGCGAGTAGATCTGCGGCGCTTTGGCGAGGAAAGCCTGGGGGTCTCCGGGCGTGAGGTACCCGGCGTGGAGCGAGGCGAGATTTTTCTCGGCGGACGCGGCGCCGAGCCGCTCGAAGAAATCCGGCCGACCCTGGCCCACGACCCGTACGATGGCATCGTCCAGCCGCTTGCCCAACTCGAACGGATACCAGTTCGAGGTGAAGATCAGGCGGAAGGGCCGTTGATCGTCGGGCGGCAGGCTGGCGATCACCTGCTGCACGGCGTCCTTCCCGAAATGCTCCTCGACGAAGGCGATTCGCGACTTGAGCACCGCACCTTTGACCTGCTGCACGGGTCGCTCCAGGCAACGCTCGCCGGGAAGATAAGAGAGTGCGGCCGGCGAACCAGGTCTCCCA
The DNA here is from genome assembly GCA_036560625.1 of Gemmatimonadales bacterium. GTDB lineage: Bacteria > Gemmatimonadota > Gemmatimonadetes > Gemmatimonadales > GWC2-71-9 > DASQPE01. The sequence goes on along the minus strand of DATBQV010000395.1, from coordinate 5,967 downwards.
TCCTGAACGGGTTCGGCGTCAGCTGGTCCGGCGGCGGGGCATGCTCAAAGTCTCCCACGCCGCGCCGCGCGCGTGCTTGGCGAGAAGCACGATCTGCCCGACGTGGTAGGCGTAGTGGCACACCTGACGATCGATCGCCTGGAGCACGCTGAGCGGCTCGCCGCGGATGCGCACTTCCCGCAGCAGGTCGTCCGGGCCGAGCGCCTCGACCGCGTCGAGCGTGAGCCGCCAGCCTTCCTCCCACTCCTCCAGCAGCGCGGCCAGATCGGAACCCGGCACCGTCTCGAACTCGGCGTCGCGGTTCCGGTCGGGCTTTTCGCCGTCGCTCGTGAGAAAATCGGTCCAGCGGGAGCGCATGTTGCCCGCCATGTGGTGGATCAGGATGGCAATGCTGTTCGCCTCCGCGTCCAGCGGGCGGAAGACCGCCTCGGGAGCGACCTGAGCGATCGCCCGGTCGCCGAGTCCCTTGTACTGACGGAGGACCCGCACCGCTTCGGCGAGATACGCCGGTCCAACGCGATCGTCCATGCTACACTTCCTCTCTCGAGCTGAACCGACCCGCTACTCCGGAGCCCGAAATGTATGCGATCGCCCTGATCCGCTACCGCCGACCACTGGAGGAAGTGGTCACGGCGCTCGAGCCGCACCGCGCCTATCTTCGGGAGCTCAAGCAACGGGGCCTGCTCCTTGCCGCGGGGCCGCTCGACCCGCGCAGCGGCGGCATGCTGCTGCTCCGGGTGCCGGACGACGCGGTTCAGGCAACGCTCGACCGCATCCGGGACGAAGATCCCTACACCAGCCTGGGCCTGGCGCAGTACGAGGTCTGGCCCTGGGCGGTGGTGCTGGGGAAGGAGGAGCTGGACCGACTGCCACAGTGAGAAGTCAGAGTAAGTACGAGCACCACCGCCACGCCCTGGGAGGATCGTTATGAATCGGTGGGGGTGGGCGTCCGGCTAGCGCGAAGCGCGTTGAGGATCACGGCCACGTCCACCACCTCTTGCAGGACGGCACCGATCGTCGGCGGGATCACCCCGGCTGCCGCGAACGCCATCGCCACGGCGCTCAGGCCCAGCCCGACCCAGATGCTCTGCCGCGCGATCCGCATCGTGCGCCGACTGATTGTGATCGCCTCGATAATGCGCGTCGGGTCGTCGGCCAGGATGACGGCGTCGGCGGCCTCCGCCGTGATGCCGCCTCCGCCGGCCGCCAGCGCGATCCCGACGGTCGCGCTGCTCAACGCCGGGGCGTCGTTGGTTCCGTCGCCCACCATGAGAACTCGCTCGCCGCGCTTGAGCAGTGCCTGCACCGCCGCCACCTTCTCTTCCGGCAACAGGTCGCCCAGCGCCTGGTCGATCCCCACGGCGCGGGCCACGGCATCAGCGTTTGGTTGCGCGTCGCCGGAGAGCAACACGGTCCGCCGCACGCCGAGCCGGCGCAGTCGCTCGAAGAATTCCGCCAACCCCGGACGAAGGGCGTCCGCGTATTCGACGATCGCGGCACCGCGGCCCTCGACCGCGACATAGGCTCTGAGCCCGACGCCGTCCGGTGCCACGCCCGCAAAGTCGGCGGCGGCGGCCGGGTACCGATCCACGATGTAGGACCAGCTGCCGACCGCCACGTCGCGCTTGCCCACCTGGCCGGAAACGCCGCGCCCCGGCGCCTCCACGACGTGGCGGGCCTCGGGCAGCGGGCCCGCGGCCACGGCCGCCTCGACCAGCGTCCGGGCCAGCAGGTGACTCGATCCGTGCTCGACCGCGCCGGCGAGCCGGAGCGCATCGCCCGGGGCCCAGGGCGGGACCGGAACCACCTGCGCCACGCGCGGGCGGCCGATCGTGAGCGTTCCGGTCTTGTCGAACAGGCCGACGGTGACTCTGCCTACCTGCTCCAGCGCCGCGCCGTGGCGGAAAATGATCTGGCGCCGAGCGGCGCGGTTGATTCCCCCGACGACCGCCACCGGCGTCGCGAGAATGAGGGGACACGGGGTTGCCACGACCAGCACCGCCAGCACTCGGATGGGATCGCCCGAGACGAGCCAGGCGCCGGCGCAGACCACCAGCGTCAGCGGGGTGAACCAGGCGGCGTAGCGATCCGCGAGTCGCTGCAACGGGGCCTTGCTGGATTGCGCGGTCCGCACCAGCTCGACGATGCGCGCGTACTGGCTCTCGCGGGCCACGGCGAGAGCGCTCACGGTGATCGGTCCCTCGAGATTATGGCTTCCGCTCATGAGACGGATGCCCGGGCTCACGCTGAGCGGGATCGGCTCGCCGGTGAGGCGAGAGGCGTCGACGTGGGAGCGTCCGTCGACGACCACGGCGTCGCACGGCAGCAGCTCACCCGGCCGCACCAGCAGCCGATCCCCCACGGCCACGGCCTCGGCGGGCACGTCCTCGACGCCGGTCGCCCCGATCCGATGCGCGAGCCGGGGCGCCGCCGCCTCCAGCTCCCGCACCGCCTCCGATGCCCGACCCTGGGCCCGGCGCTCGAGCGCCTCTCCACCGGTTTGCATGAGGACGACGATCAGGCCGGGGAGAGGGTCGCGGAGCAGCAGCGCGGTGACGATGGCGAGCGCCGCGACGAGATCGGCTGCGAACCGGCCGACGACGACGCCGCGCAGCGTGCCCCAGACCACGGGGCCGCCGCTCAACACGAGGCCCACGGTCCACAGCCAGTCGGCCGAGACCGGAGAGCCGCCGATGAATCGGGCCGCGAGCCCGATGACGATGAAGGCGAGAGCCGTCGCCGGGAGGGCGACGGCGGTGCGGGTCACGCGGTGGAGAGGCCGGCCGACCGCTCGGCGCGGCGGAGGCTGAAGCCCACCCCTCGGACCGTGCAGATCAGGAGTTCCTGCGCGGCAAGTGCCAGTTTCCGCCGCAGGTTACCGACGTGCACATCCACCACGTTGCTCTCCGGATCGAAGTGCATATCCCAGACCTTCTCCAGGAGCGTGGTGCGGCGCACGACCTCCCGACGAGGATCTTCATGCCTCAAACCTGCCTGCCCGCGCATGAACCCGGCTGTAACTGACCGTGAAGATCTCTTCAGCCCGCCACCGGCGGCTCCGTCGGCAGCTCGACGACGAAGCGGCCCCCGCGCCCCGGTCGGGCGATGGCGCGCAACTCGCCCCCGAGAATGCGGGCGAGGCGGCGTGACAGCGGAAGTCCCAGCCCCACACCTTGACCCTCGCCGATGCCGGTCGTCGCATACACGTCGAAGATGCGCTCCACATCCTCGGGCGCAACACCGCTCTCCTGCGATTCGAACGGCGCTGCTCTGGGGCCGGCGCACCGGAGCGCGCAGTGCCCTGCCCGTTTGTCCCCGGACCGGACGACGCAAGCGGCCGGATGCTGGCGGCGCTGGACGGCACTGAGCGCGGTTTCGCTGTGCTGCGCCGCGCGCTCGATCTCGCTCTGGTGTTCGGTGTCGAGCTGGACCTCGTCACCGTCGAGGGGGTGCCGAGACCCTTCACTTGCGACGCGGCGATGTTGTGACGGAGATTCTAAGTGGGATTGAGGTGCGCCAGACACGCATCCTCGTCCTCGGTGCTGACTATTCCACTTTGATTGGGGGAGCGATGCAGAGGAACATGGGACGGGCGGACCGAATCTTTCGGATCATTCTGGGTGGCGTCATCCTCGGCCTCTACGCAGCGCTACCGGGTCCGTGGAAGTACCTGACCCTGTTCGGCCTGGTCCCGCTCGGGAGCGGCATCACGGGCTTCTGCCCGCTCTACGCCGCGGTCGGGTGGAATCGTCAGGGTCCCCCGGCCGGGGGCGACCGATAATGATTGGGGCTCCGGAGGCTACTGGCTGAGCTGGTCGGGATTCTCCCGGGCGGGCTTGGCAGCCTGCTCGGTGGGCAGACACGAGAGGATTTTCGCGGCCCGCTGGCTGCCGCTCGGATGGAAATCGTCGAAGCGGAACGGCCCCATCCGGGTGAAGAACTGGAGCGCGGCGTCGACCGCCGGGCGGTTGTCCTCCGCCAGCAGCCGGGTGGCATAGCAGTCGGCATCGAGCTCCTGCCGCTGCCGGAGGTTGCTCAGATCGGCCCGCGGCTCGGACAAGGCACCGCCGGCGTGTCCATAGGCGACGTGACCGTACTCGTGGGCGATGAAGAAGTCGGCCAGGAGTGGACCGACGCGCTGCATCAGGGTCGGGTTGTAGTAGATCATGGGCCGGCCACGCTCATACGCCGTGACCGCCACGTCGTGCAGGGTATCCGTTGCAATCGGCTGGACGTCGACCAGGCGCTGCGCCGCAACCGCCTTCGCGCCGCCCGTCGTGACGAGCGCCGCCGTGATCAGGCATCCCAGTGTGATCGTCGTCTTCGTCATCGCTCGGTCCTTCCCGGAGCCCTGCTCCTGCGCGCCACCAAGAACGAACGCCTCCGCGGTTCAGACTCGAAGCGCGGAGGCGTGGGTCGTGCGCGCGAGCGGCGCGCCTAGCACATCCGCGACATCCGAGCTTCAATCAGCCAAACCAGCCTGTTCACCTGCGTCGATCTAACCGTCAACGTCGCGTCCTTCCCGTCGCTCTATTCCACTATCGTCTTGTGGATCCTGCGGCTTGAGGAAGGCATATCCCGTGCCCGAGCCTCTTCACCCTTCGTAAACGCCTGTCGGGAATCACCGCCGACCGATCGGGCCACCGGCCCATCGAGCGCGATTTGCGGTAGTCGGCGACTGCAGGGTCTGGCACGATCGCGATTGCCGCGCGTCGGAGGGCCGCTTACGTTGAAGCAGCCGCCAGGGGTATCGGGCTCGCCCGATTGAGAGAGCACCCTTGGAACCTGATCCGGTTGATACCGGCGAAGGGAGCGCGGCGCCGGTCGCGGCGTCCCTTCGCCCCTGCTGGGAGCGTCGCGATGACCACCATGACCGATCGCCCGCCGGTCCGTCTACCCGACTACGACGAGGCTTTCCCCCGATCCACGAAGGTGTATCTCGAAGGGAACCGGGTGCGCGTCCCGGTTCGGGAGATCGCGCTCTCGGGTGGCGAACCGCCGGTGCAGGTGTACGACGCCAGCGGGCCCCAGGGGTTCGACGTCCGGCAGGGGCTCCCGCCCCTCCGGAAGGCCTGGATCGAGGGCAGGGGTCTGGACCAGACGGATCTGCCTGCCGCCGGCGCCGCGGGTTTGGTCCCGGACACGCTTCGCCGGCCGAGGTACCGCGGACGCGGCGTGGTCACGCAGCTGCACTACGCCCGCCTGGGCGACATCACGCCGGAGATGGAGTTCGTCGCCCTGCGGGAGGGGCTGTCTCCGGAGCTGGTTCGGAGCGAGGTGGCCCGAGGGCGCGCGATCATTCCCGCGAACGTGAACCACCCCGAGCTCGAGCCGATGATCATCGGGCGCCGGTTCCTGGTGAAGATCAACGCCAACATCGGCAACTCCGCCGTCGTCTCGTCGATCGAGGAAGAGGTCGAAAAGCTCCGCTGGGCAACCCTCTGGGGTGCCGACACGGTCATGGATCTCTCGACCGGAGACGACATCCACGAGACCCGGGAGTGGATTCTCCGCAACTCGGCGGTGCCGATCGGGACGGTCCCGATCTATCAGGCGTTGGAGAAGGTCGGCGGCGTGGCGGAGGATCTGACGTGGGAGCTATACCGGGACACGCTGATCGAACAGTGCGAGCAGGGCGTGGATTATTTCACGGTGCACGCGGGTGTGCTGCTGGAGTACGTGCCCCTGACCGCGAACCGGGTGACCGGGATCGTCTCCCGCGGCGGATCGATCATGGCTCGCTGGTGCCTGGCCCACCATCGCCAGAGCTTCCTGTATACGCGCTTCCGCGAGATCTGTGAGATCCTCGCGCACTATGACGTCTCATTCTCGCTGGGCGACGGGCTGCGGCCGGGGAGCCTGGCGGACGCCAACGACGAAGCCCAGTTCGCGGAGCTCAAGACCCAGGGGGAGCTGACCCGGATCGCCTGGGAGCACGAGGTGCAGGTGATGAACGAGGGCCCGGGC
>DATBQV010000394.1:0-6910 GCA_036560625.1 Gemmatimonadales bacterium | reverse complement strand
GCGGAGCAGAACTCGAAGGGCGTCGAGTTCCTCATGAGGAAGCACAAGATCACCGTCGTGCGCGGCACCGGCAAGCTGCTTCGCGGCCGGAAGGTGCAGGTGGGGAACGAGACATACTCGGCCGCCAAAGGCGTGATCCTGGCCACCGGATCCCGGGTGAAGGGCCTCCCGCAGATCGGGCTCGAGCTCAACAAGACCACCGTGATCAGCTCGGACGAGGCGCTCTTCCTCGAGCAGGCCCCGGCCTCGATGGCGATCGTGGGCGCCGGCGCCGTGGGGTCCGAATTCGCCGACGTGTTCGACGCGTTCGGGACCAAGGTCACTCTCATCGAGGTGCTGCCCAGGATTCTCCCGGTCGAGGACGCCGAGGCGTCCGATGCGCTTACCAAGAGCTTCAAGAAGCGCGGGATCGCGATCCACGCCGGCGCCAGGATCACCAAGGCGACGGTCGGGAAGGACCGGGTGACGATCGAGCTCGATGCGGGGGGGAAGGCCGAGAAGATCGAGGTCGAAAAGGTGCTGATGGCCGCGGGACGCGCGCTCAACACCGAAGACCTGGGGCTGGCGGAAGCAGGCGTGCAGCTCACCGAGCGCGGCTTCGTGAAGGTGAACCTGGCCACGCTGGAAACCACCGCGCCGGGCGTCTACTGCATCGGCGACGTGGCCGGCCCTCCGATGCTGGCCCACAAGGGCAGCCGCGAGGGCGTGCACGTGGCGGAGCTGCTCGCGGGGCATCCGCCCCGCCCGATCGACTACACCAATGTGCCGAGCGTGACCTACTGCCACCCGGAGGTGGCGAGCGTGGGCCTCACCGAGGAGCAGGCGAAGACCAAGGGCCTCGCAATCCAGGTCGGGCGGTTCCCCTTCAGCGCCAACGGGCGAGCCCGGACTTCCAACGAGACCGAGGGCCTGGTGAAGATCATCCGCGATACGAAGTACGGCGAGATCGTGGGCGCGCACATCGTGGGCGCGCACGCCTCCGAGATAATCCACGAGCTGGTCGTGGCGCGCACCAACGAATACACGGTGGAAGAGGTGGATCTCGCGATCCACGCGCATCCGACGCTGTCGGAGTCGATCGCGGAGGCGGCCCTCGATTCGATGGGCCGGGTGATCCACATCTGAACCCGGTTCGGATCGCCACGTCGGGCGTGGCCGCGGCCGCGCTCACCGGCACCCTCGTCGTAGTCCTCGCCGTACTCGGCGTGGATCTGCTGCGCTTCGGCTGGGTGGCCGGATCCGCCGCGGGCCGGACCGCCACGGGCGCTCCCAGCGCCGCTGCAGCCACGCTGCTCCTTGGCGGCACGTTCGGAGGCTTCGTCATGGCAGGCGTCGCGGGCTGGTGGCTGCTGGCACCGCTCGATTCGCTCTACCGGAGGGCCGCCCTGGCGCTCGCGAGCAGCTTCGCCACCGTGGTGCTCATGCTGACGGCGCTGCCGGTCCACCAATGGGCCGGGCAGCCGGGGCTGCTCGGCTTCGCCCTGCTGCTCGCGACCGGCGCCTTCGTCTTTGCCCTGCGCGCCCGCCGCGCAGCCCGCGACCAGTGACGCCGCCACTCGTGGTGCTCGATCTCGGTCGCGGCGCCTACCGCGAGGTGCTGGAGCTCCAGCGAACGCTGGCCCGCCGCCGCATCGCCGGCGAAATCACGGACGACCTCCTGTTGCTGGTGGAGCACGATCACGTCATCACGCTCGGGCGGGGCACCCGCACCGCGAGCCTCCCGCTCGCGGCGGACGAGCTGACGCGGCGCGGGATCGACGTGGTCGAGGTGGAGCGCGGCGGTGACGTGACCTGGCACGGCCCGGGGCAGCTCGTGGGCTATCCGATCCTCGATCTCACCGGTCACCAGGCGGATCTCCACTGGTACCTCCGCCGCCTCGAAGCGACGCTCATCGCGGCGCTGGGGCGTCTCGACGTCCCTGCCGAGCGGAATCCGGGCCTCACCGGCGTGTGGACGCGCGGCCGCAAGATCGCGAGCCTGGGGATCCACGTGAAGCAGTGGGTCACGCTGCACGGGTTCGCGCTCAACGTCACGAGTGAGCTGACCGGCTTCGAGCTGATCGTTCCCTGCGGGATCCAGGGCGTCGTCATGACCAGCGTGGCGCGCGAGCGCGGGGGACGGGATGATCCGGCGGAGCTGTGGACTCGTACGCGGGCGGAGGTGGTGGAGGCGTTCGGAAGTGCGTTCGACCGGGAGCCGGTGGCCGGCGCGCTGGAGCCGGATGGAACCGTTGCGACTCTCCGCGCGTTCTGACGCGGAATCGCCGACAACCGAGCCACGATACTCATGACCGCATCACCGACCCCCGTCCCCGTGGTCGATACCCGCACCGAGCGGGATCGCCTGCCGCCGGGCCAGATCCTCACCCGGAAATGGCCGGTGCTGCACTACGGCACGGTGCCGGACGTCGATCTGGCGCGCTGGCGCTTCGAGGTCACCGGTGCCGTGGCCGCGCCGCTGGCCCTCACGTGGTCCGAGCTGCTGGCGATGCCGCGGCAGGAGACCGCCTGCGACATCCATTGCGTCACCCGCTGGAGCCGTTTCGACAACGTCTTCAGCGGTGTCCCGGTGCGGGCGGTGCTGCAGCGCGTCGGTCCCCTGCCCGCGGCGAAGTTCGTCCTGGTTCATGCCGAGCAGGGGTACACGACCAACGTGTCGCTCGACGATCTCGACCGCCCGGCGAGCCTGCTCGCGCTCACGCACAACGGCGAGCCACTCACGCCCGAGCACGGCGGGCCGGTGCGACTCCTGATCCCGCATCTCTATCTCTGGAAGAGCGCAAAGTGGGTAAGCGGCTTCGAGTTGCTGGAGGAGGATTATCCGGGGTTCTGGGAGCAGAACGGGTACCACATGCGGGGCGATCCATGGACCGAAGAGCGCTACGGTCGCCCTGATCATTCCAGAATGCGACGAGGGCCGCGGCGCTAGCCGCACGGGCGGGGGCGCCACGCCGCCCCCGTTGCCTTTGGGCCCCCGACCCATCACCCTTCCTACCATGGCTGATGTGACACGACGACCGCCGCCGGAGGCGCAGGCGGAGCAGCGGGTCGGCGAGATCCTGCGGGCGGCGGAGAGCTGGTCGAAGGAGGCCCCCCCGGCCCTGTTTCCGGCCATCCGGGCGGTGTGCATCCGACTGGCCGAGATGGTGGCGGACCAACGGCACTACCTGGCTCCGTTGCCCGAGCCCCAGGAATCCGAGCGGCGGGCCGTGCTCACCCTCGTGGCCGAGCGCCTGCGCGCGCCGGCGGTGACCCGGGGACTGGAGCCGCACCTCAAGGCGCTCGAGGAGCTGGAGCTTCGATCCACCGGGTCCTGGGCCACCGTGGCGTCGGCGCAGACCGAGTGGATCACGACCGCCATCCGCTATCTCGAAACCAGCGCAACGAACCTGCCCGCCGGCGAGCGTCCCGACCCCTACTGGGCCGACGACGTCGTGGCGGGCATCATTGCGTCGGTGCGGGCACTGATCGGCGTGGACGAGCTGCACGCGCGCACGGAGGCCCGATACTCGGGTCCGGTGCGCCGAGAGCCGGCCTCGCCCGACGAACCGGGTTAGGCTGTCACCGCCTCTTCGGTCGCTGCGCCCGCTCGCCGCCGTCCTTCCCCCTCGCCGAACAGCTCGAAGAAGCGCCCAAACACCGCGATCCCGGACCACAACTGCTCCAGATCGAGCTTCTCGTTCGGCGAGTGGAGCCGATCGTCGGGGAGACCGATACCGGTGAGCAGCACCGGCGCCCCGGAGTTGCCCAGCTCGGGCACGATCGGGATCGAGCCGCCTGCGCGGGCACGCACGGTTTTGCGACCCGCCACTTCCTCGAACGCCGCGTCGAGCGTGGCGAACGCGGCATCGCTCGTGTCCACTTCGACCGGGTCGCCGCCGTGCAGCAGCCGGACCTCGACGTCGGCGTACTTGGGCGCGACGCGCGCAACCGCGCGCGCGAGCTGACGCTGGACTCGCTCGAGCGACTGCCCGGGCACCAGTCGGAGGCTCACCTTGGCGGTGGCCTGGGCCGGGATGACCGTCTTGGCCCCGTCGCCGATGAACCCGCCGCGGATGCCGTGGATCTCGAAGGTGGGAAGCGCCCACGTGCGCTCGAAGACGTTGTACTGCTTGAGGCCGGTGAGTGCCTTGGCACCCACTTCAGCCTCGATGTAGGCGTGCTTGTCGAAGGGCAGCTTCTTCCACGCCTTGAGCTCCGACTTGGCCGGCGCCTTCACGTCCTTGTAGAGCTTCGGTATCCGGATCTCCCCGTGCTCGTCCTTGAGGCGACTCAGCATGCGCACGAGCGTTTCGATGGCGTTCGGCGCGACCCCGCCATACGTGCCCGAGTGCAGATCGTGATCGAGCGTGCGCACGACGATCTCGGCGTAGCACATTCCCCGCAGCGCCGTGTAGACCGCGGGGATGCCGGGCGCGAAGTACGACATGTCGCAGACCAGGACCGCATCGACATCCGTCCGCCACGATTCCTGTCGCAGCAGATCGAAGATCACCCGGCCACCGCACTCCTCTTCGCCTTCGAAGATGAAGCGGACGTTGAGCGGCGGCCGGCCGTCCGGCCCGCGCACCGCCTCGTAGGCCTTGAGCAGGCAGTACACCTGCCCCTTGTCGTCGGCCGCGCCGCGGGCGAAGAACTTGCCGTCGCGCACCGTCGGAGCGAACGGCGGCGTGATCCATTCGTCGAGCGGATCCGGTGGCTGGACGTCGTAGTGGCCGTAGACCAGCAAGGTCGGCTTGCCCTCCACCGGAGGACTCTCCGCCCACACGACCGGGTGGCCGCTGCCTTCGATGAGCGTGACGACCGGGCAGCCGAGCCGCTTGAGCTCGGCGATGAGCCATTGCGCGGCGACGCGACAGTCGCCGGCGTGATCGGGGAGCGCGCTCACGCTGGGGATGGCGAGGAACTCGCCCAGCTCTCGGAGCATGCGCTCCCTTTCGCGGGAGATGAAAGTATTGTCCATAGGGATAACCTACTGCGCCCGGCGGAACGGGAGAAGAGAGCGGGTGATGACCATCACCGCGGGTCCGCGTGGCAGGCAGTACCCTCTGCCTTCGCGGTCGCCACCGGGTGCCCGGCGGAGGCCTGAAGGACCGACGATCCACGTGGAGGTCACATGCAACGCACGCAGCGCCTTACCTTGCTCTCGACCCTTACGGCCGCCGCTCTCGCGGGTGTGACCGCGACGGCCGGCGCGCAGCAGGAACCATATCCGCAGAAGCCCCCTGCCCCCGTCGAGACGGGAGCGGTCGATTCCACCAAGCACATCATGCCGCCGGCCGCGGGGCAGCCCGCCGACACCGCACTCTCGCGGCAACCGGGTGTCACGCGCAGCCCCGCCGCAGCGCCCGCCCCGACCGCGGATCTGCTCGATCTCAATACCGCGACCAAGGAGCAGCTCGAGGCCGTGCCCGACATCGGCACCGCCTACGCCGACAAGATCATCAAGGGCCGCCCCTACGCCCGAACGGACGAGCTGGTGTCGAAGAAGATCCTGCCGAATGGCGTGTTCGCCAAGGTGAAGGACAAGGTGATCGTACAGCAGAAGTAGCCGTTGGCTATTGGCCGCTCCGATAGCAAACGACCCTCCGTGGCCATACACGGAGGGTCGCTCGCTTACGCCCCGCTCACTCCCCACTGTTCACCGTTCCCTTTGCGTACTGTCGCCGACCGCCGCCGTCAGCCGCGCCAGCGCGCTGTCACCTTCCACGCCGTCCATCAGCTCTTTCAGCGAGGACACGCTCTTCGCCACGTCCGCGTCGTGCCGCTCGTACCAGCGGTCGAGCAGATCGAGTCGCGTCCGGTAGATCCGCGCGCCGACCAGCTGCGCATTGTTGATGGGACGCTCGGCCAGGCGGCCGATGTGGTAGGTCAGCAGCCGAGCCCCGATGGGGCCTTCGAGCTGTGCCCGGGCCCAGCGCGCGGCGTCGGCGCGCCCGGAATCCAGCACCTCGGGGCTCGGATGCGTGTCATAGAGCCGCTGGAGCCGCCCCACCAGCGAGTCGTAGTACTCACCCAGAACGATTTCGTCGTGCCACCGGTCGGCCGCTCGCTGGGCCGCCGCCGAGTCGCCCCGGGCCCGGAAAAAATGCTCGGCCGCGCGATACGCCACGAGCTGCGCGTAGCTCTCGTTGAACGGGGTGGCACTCCTCACGTACAGCGTGTTATGCGCGATCTCGTGGAAGACCAGGGCGGCGAGCTCGACGGAGTCGGAGGTGAGCGCCGTCGAAAGCAGCGGGTCGTTGAACCAGCCGAGGGTGGAGAACGCCGCCGCCGGGCGGAGATAGACGTCATAGCCGCGCGCGGCCAGAGCGTCGGACTCGCGCTGCGCCGCGCGGACGTCGAAGAAGCCCTTGTACGGTATGCGTCCGACGATGGGATACTTCCAGGTGTAGGCGCAGATGCAGTTCTTGGGGGCGGCCGAGAGGTTGAGGAGCAGTGTGTCCCGGCCGATGTCGGCGTACGTCGTGTAGGTCTGCTTGGCGGCGAGACCGAGCGTCGCCGCGTAGTCGCGGGTGTCGAGCACCAGCCGGAGCTGGCTCCGGAGATCGGGCTTCGTGGCGGGGTCGGCAACCAGGGTGGTGATCGACTTCCGCGCCTGGAGTATTCGCGTCTCCTCGAGGCCGGCGCGCGTGATGTAGCGGACGTCCGCGCTGGCAACGTAGGCGGTGCTGTACCCCGCCATCAGCACGCCCACGATCACCAGGAAGATCATGCCGACGCGGCGCATGCGGCGGGCGTCACCGAATGCGCACCAGACCGACCCTCGGTACCAGGGTCGTCGAAATGGGGCTCCCGGCCAGCCCGGACAGCTTGAACTGCACGCCGGGGGCGCCGGCCGACTGCACGATGCGCACGTGGTGCGCGGACCCCTGATGCAGCGTGCCAGCGTGGGAGAATGTGCCGGTGA
>DATBQV010000393.1:0-20162 GCA_036560625.1 Gemmatimonadales bacterium | reverse complement strand
TGCCGCAGTGACCCCGTCGGGAAGCAGCAGCGCGAGATCCCGCTCGGACGATGGAGTGGACGGCAGGGGGCGGAAGCGCGTCGGCGGCCGCGGCACTGCGTCGAGCTCGACCTCGAACCCGAGCAGCGGAGCGGCCCAGAGCGGGGCACCGACCTCGACGAGCCCCGCACGGCCTACCCGCCGCCCGTCCTGCGCGACGGCAACCCATGTATTGCCTTCAACTTGTATGGAGGCCGCCGGATTTGCCAGAGCGACCGCCACGCGGAACAGCCCGGCCACGTCCCAGCGGTCGAAGTCGGCCCGGCCGCCCGTCCAATGGAGCGGCTCCCGCCCGCCCGAGACGACCCCGGCTACATGGCGAAGCTCGACGGGACGCTGCCCCGGCCGGGGCCGGAAAACCGTCCCCACCTCGAACAGGCGCAGGTCGCGGACGTGCTGATCCCAGTTGCGTTTGGCCTCACGGACGAGCCCCGGCATCAGCTCCCGCCGGAGGTAGGCGTCCGACGCGGAAAGCGGGTTGAGCAGGCGGACCGAATCCGGCGCGCCCTCGGAGGTCATGGGAAGGGTGATCACCTCGAGCAGCCCCTCGGCCGCCAGACCGTTGCGGACGGCGGTCGTGATCAGCTCGACCGGCGCGTCCGGCAGCGACCCGACCCGTGCCGGCCGAAGCTCGATCGGGAACGCGTCGTACCCGTGAATCCGGGCGATCTCCTCGATCAGGTCAATCTCTTCCTTGAGATCGGGCCGCCAGCCGGGAACGTCCACGGCGATCCGGCCGTCGTCCGGCTTGGAGACGACGGTCGCGCCGATGGCGACCAGACAGCGCTCCAGCTCATGCCAGGGCAGCTCGACTCCGAGCACCCGGGTTACGCGGGCCGGACGGACGAAGATGCGCACCGGGTGCGACGGCTCCGGCCACAGGTCGAGCGGCGCCTCGGCGAGCGTCCCGCCGGCCGTGGCGAGGACCAGCTCGATGCAGCGGCGCAGCGCGTCGGCCCCGGCCCAAAGGTCCACGCCGCGCTCAAAGCGATAGCTCGCCTCGGTGCTCATCCCGAGGCGGCGACGGGTCCGGCGAATGCGCGCAGGCTCCCACCAGGCGGCCTCCAGCAGCAGATCGGTTGTCCCCGCGCGCACCTCGCTGCTGGCCCCGCCCATGATGCCCGCGAGCCCGATCGCCCCTTCCCCATCGGCGATGACCGTCGTCTCGGCGTCCAGCGCACGTGACAGATTGTCGAGCGTGACGAGCGTGGTTTCACCGGCGCGCGGCCGACGAACAACGATCGCGTTGCCTCGGAGCAGCGCCGCGTCGAACGCATGCATCGGCTGGGACAGCTCCAGCATCACGTAGTTCGTCGCGTCGACGACGTTGCTGATCGACCGGACGCCGACCGACTCGAGCCGGTGGCGGAGCCAGGCGGGCGACGGACCCACTTTGACGCCGCGGATGCACGCCGCGTGGAACCGGCGGCACCCGGCGACATCCTCCAGCGTGATCCGGACGCCACCCACCCCGCCGGACGTCGCCTCCCGCCGCGGCGGCGGTATGTCCAGCCGCTCGGTGCCGGGAAGCGACGGAAGACGGAAGGGGACGCCGTAGGCGGCGGACAGCTCGCGCGCCACGCCCTTGTGGCCCAGCAGGTCGGGCCGGTTCGGACCGACGTCGAGCACGAGCCGGTCGTCGGCGATCGGCAGGACCTCCAGCAACGGCGTCCCCGGCGCGGCGTCGGTCGCCAGCTCGAGGATGCCGTCGTGGTCCTGGCCCAGGCCCAGCTCGCGGGCGGAGCAGAGCATCCCCTCGGACACTTCGCCCCGGATTTTGGCCCGCTCGAGCTTCATCGGCACGCCGCCCTTGCCGTGCGGGACGGTGGCGCCGACGGCCGCGAACGGATACCGGTGACCGGCCGCGACGTTGGGCGCGCCGCACACGACGTGCTTGGGCGTGCCCGACCCGTCGTTCACGGCGCAGAGCCGGAGACGATCGGCATTGGGATGCGGCGCGACCGATTCGACCAGCCCGACCCGGATCTCGCCCAGCCCGGCGTGCAGCGGCTCGACCGCATCCACCGGAGCGCCGAGCATGCCGAGCCGCGCGACCAGGTCGCGCGTCTCCAACGGGCGCCGGAGGAAGTCCTCCAGCCAGCGGCGGGAGACGTTCATGCGTCGCCCTGCCCCGGGATCCCGAACTGGCCGAGGAAGCGCATGTCGCCTTCGTAGAAGAGCCGGATGTCGGGCACGCCGTAGCGCAGGAGCGCGATCCGGTGCGGGCCCATGCCCCAGGCGAAGCCGGTGTAGCGCTCCGGATCGAGCCCGCCGTTCTCGAGCACCCGCGGGTGCACCATCCCGGAGCCGAGGATCTCCATCCAGCCGGTCCCCTTACAGGCGGGACAGCCGCTCCCGTGGCAGAGCTGGCACTCCACGTCCATCTCGGCCGAAGGCTCGGTGAACGGGAAGAACGATGGCCGGAAGCGCACTTTCGTCGTCGGGCCGAAGAACCGCCGCGCGAACTGGGCGAGCGTGGCCTTGAGGTCCACGAACGAAATACCTTCGTCCACCGCGAGCCCTTCGATCTGCGAAAAGCCGGGCGCGTGCGACGGATCGAAGGGGTCGTTCCGGTAGACCATCCCGGGCATCACCACCCGGATCGGCGGCGCCGACGCCTGCATGACGCGGATCTGCACCGGCGACGTGTGCGTGCGGAGCAGCAGTCGCCCGCCGCGCGGGGTCTCCGCGATCGGCGGCGCGTCGAGGTAGATCGTGTCGTGCAGGTCCATGGCCGGGTGGTCGGCCGGGAAGTTGAGCGCGCCGAAGTTGAGCCAGTCGGTCTCGACTTCCGGCCCCACGGCGACAGTGAAGCCCAGCTCGCGGAAGATGGCGAGCAGCTCGTCGATGACGCGGGTGACGGGATGGTCCGCGCCGGTCCAGCGGCGGCGGGGCGGCATGGTAAGGTCAGCCATTGGCTCGGCGGAGCCTTTAGCCATTAGCTCGCGCCGGCGGGCCTCGATGAGGGTCTCGGCCTCGGCCTTCAGCCGATTGGCTGCGGCACCGAACGCTTTCCGCTGCTCGATGGGGAGCGACGGCAGCCGCTTCAGCAGCTCGGTGATGGCACCGCTCTTCCGACCGAGGAGGGCGATGTGCTCCGCCTCGAGCTGGGTCGCATCGAGCTGCGGGATGCGTTCCAGCCGGGACAAGAGACCGTCGACGTCGGGGAAACCGGACTTTTCAAGGGCCATAAGACGAGTGCGTTGGGGCTGCATGCGAGCGTGGGGCCGTCCGCGCCGAGCGGGCGGCCCCACGGGCGGAGGCTCGCGTCGGGAACAGGTTCAAGGGTTGGTCCCTTACGACTGTCCCTTCGCGACCTCCGCGATGCGCGAGAACGCGTCGGCGTCCCGCACGGCGAGGTCGGCGAGCACCTTCCGGTTGATCTCGACGCCCGCCTTCTTGAGCCCCGCCATCAGCCGGCTGTAGCTCAGGCCGTGGATCCGCGCCGCGGCATTGATCCGGGTGATCCAGAGCGCCCGGAACTCCGACTTCTTCTTGCGGCGGTCGCGGTAGGCGTAGCGCATGCCGCGCTCGACCGTCTCCTTGGCCGCCTTGTACAGCTTGCTTCGGCCGCCGCGCGCGCCCTTCGCGGCCTCCATGATCTTCTTCTTGCGGGCGTGGTGCGCAACGCCGCTCTTCACGCGGGGCATAGAACCCTCAGGCCAGGAGGAGGCGGTTGATGCGCGGGAAGTCGGCCGAGCTCACGAGGTCGCCCTTCTTGAGCCGGTTTTTCCGCTTCCGCGTCTTCTTGGTCAGGATGTGCGTGTGGTTCGCGTGGAACCGCTTCAGCTTCCCCGAGCCGGTCCGCAGGAAGCGCTTGGTGGCCGCACGCTTGGTTTTCTGTTTCGGCATAAGCCTCTCCGTCTACTTGGGCGCGATCACCATGGTCATGTTGCGGCCTTCGAGCTTGGCGTCCATCTCGATCTTCCCGATGTCGGCCAGCGCCGCGGCCACGCGGTCCAGCACTGCCTTGCCCAGATCCAGGTGGGCGATCTGTCGCCCACGGTACATCATGGTCACTTTGACCTTATTCCCGTCGCCCAGAAATTCCCGCGCGTGACGGGTCTTGAAGTCGAAGTCGTGGTCGTCGATCCCCGGGCGGTACTTCACTTCCTTGAGCTGGATGATGTGCTGCTTCTTCTTGGCCGCCCGGGCGGCCTTCGCCTCTTCGAACTTGAACTTTCCGTAGTCCATGATCTTGACCACGGGTGGGCGCGCCATCGGCGCCACTTCCACGAGATCCAGCCCGCGATCCTGTGCTGCCGCCAGTGCTTCGTCCACCGGCATGACTCCCAACTGCTCGCCACCGGGCCCGATCACCCGCACCGGACTGATGCGGATCTGCCGGTTGACGCGGACTCTCTTTTCGCGCTCGTTTGTGGACAGTGGCCGAACCTCCGCAGGTCAAAGAAAAAGGGACATCCCGAGCTCCGGATGTCCCAGCAGCACCCAGCCGCCGCAGCCGGCGGTCCTCAGGTGCAACGCCTGGACCCGGTCACACCGCGCAAACCGCGCGGGCTCAGGGTGGGGGAAGTCGAATCCCCGCTTGCATGTGGCACAAGTGTACCCCGGGCCCCACCGGGTGTCAACGCGCGGCACCCGCCGACGGCGTCACCTCGACCAGGGTCGGAGCCTTGGTCCCCTCCTCCAGCCGTCCCATGGCGATCGTCGGGTCGTGCTCGAAGATCAGGAGCCAGTTCCCGGCGGTGGCGTCGCGGAGCAGCGCCCGCTTGCTCTCCAGCGTCCGCAGGGGCTCGAGGTCGTAGCCCATGATCCACGGCAGCGGGAGATGGGCCGTCGTGGGGATCAGGTCGGCCAGGAAGACCGCCGTCTCCCCCCCGTCGCGGATCACCACCGACTGGTGGTGCGGCACGTGCCCCGGGGTCACCCGGAGCGAGATCCCCGGCACGACCTCGCCGTCGCCGTTGAACAGCCTCCACCGATTGGCCACCGACACCGGCTCGAAGTTCCGCGGGATGTAGCTCGCGCGGGTCCGCTCGTTGGCATGGCGGGCGAACTCCAGCTCGCCCCGCTGCACGACGTAGGTCGCGTTGGGGAAGGACGGCTCGGCCCCGAACTCCCCGGTGTCGAGGAACGTCGCCGCCACGCCGGTGAGCCGCGTGTTGCCACCGGCGTGGTCGAAGTGGAGATGCGTGTTCACCACGAGACGCACGTCGTCGGTACTGTAGCCAAGCTCGGCCAGCGCCAGGTCGAGGCGGTTCCGGCCGTCGGGACCGCGGTTCTCGATCCCGTAGATATCGTGGAATTTCGCGTCGTCCTTGTCGCCCACACCGGTGTCCACCAGCAGGAGCCCGTCGGCATGCTCCACCAGAAGACAGCGCATGGCGAGCGGAATCCGATTCCGCTCGTCGGGCGCGGCGCGCTTCTCCCACATCGGCTTGGGCACCACGCCGAACATGGCGCCGCCGTCGAGCCGCTGGAGGCCCGCCTCGAGCGTGTGGCAGCGGAGCGCGCCGACCGAGAAGGTGTGGACCAGCGTCACGCGTCGTACCCGGTCCAGGAATCGGCGCGCGGCTCGGTGGGCAGCGCGGCCCGCTTGCGCTTCCCGGCGCGGCGGCGCTCGGCCTCGAGCGCGGCAAGATCGGCCAGCGTGCGCGCCCCATGCTCCCGGGCGAAGCCCAGCAGGCGCGCCAGGAGCCGGGCGGTCACCAAGGCGTCGCCGCCGGCGCGGTGACGGGCCGGATTCTCGAAGCCGAACCAGCGGGTGAGCGTGTCGAGGCCGCAGGAGGGAAGACCCGGCACCAGCCGGCGCGCCAGACGCACGGTGCAGAGCCGAGGGCCGTCCAGGGTGAGGTCACGCGCCCGGCGCAGCTCCGCGCCCAGAAACGCCCAATCGAATCGCGCATTGTGGGCAACGAACACCCGCCCCGCGAGCGCTCCCAGCAGCCGCTCGGCCAGCTCCGCGAACGGCGGCGCGGCGCGAACCATGGCATCGGTGATGCCGGTGACCATGGTCACGGCCGCGGGGACGGGGCGGCCGGGATTGACCAGCTCGTCGAGGACGATCTCGCACCGCGCCCCCTGCACCACCACCACCGCGACTTCCGTCACACGGTCACCACCGCCGGCGCGCGAGCCCGTCGTCTCCACATCGACGACGGCGAATGCGCAGTCGTCCAGGAGCGGCGAGCCCTGCACCTCGGCCACGAGCGACCAGCGGCCGTCGGGAAGCTGGCGCACCCGCGGATCGGGACCGAGCAGCGCGACCACGATCCGGTCCGCCACGGCCGTCGGCGCTCCGGCGAGTCCCAGCACATCGTCGCAGAGCGCGGCCGAGGTCTGGGGCCCGAGGCCCAGTCGCTCGAGCACGCGGTCGGACAGCGTACGGCTCGGATGGGCGGCGACTCCGATCACAGCGGCGCGCGCCGGAGCGGGAGGGTCATGCAACGCGGGCCGCCCCCGCCACGCGCCAGCTCGCTGCCCTCGACCGTGACCACGATCCGCTGGCGCGCCTCGGTCCAGTCGTCGAAGGCGAGGAAGTCGCTCGACGGCACGGCCCGGAAGCCGGCCTCCTTGAGCGCCTCCAGCGTGGCGTAGTTCCGGCGGTAGCTCACGATCGTGCCCGGCCGGAGCGCGAGGAAGTTGCAGGCCGAGCTCCACTGCTCGCGGTCCTGCGTGGTCCGGTGACCGCCGCCGGAGAAGATCGGCTCCAGCGGAAGCCCGACCGACTGGAGCGCGGCGAAGAAGTTGGGCATCTCGCGCACGCCGTCCTCGCCCTTGCGCCGGTGCAGCACGGGGAGACGCTCCGGTCCGACAAAGTAGGGAGGGTACACGACGCACAGGTCGCGATCGACGTGGGTGAAGACCATGTCGAGGTGAATGGCGGTGGGCGCCTTCGGCATCACGATCACGATCACGTCGGTGATGCGCGCGCG
Organism: Gemmatimonadales bacterium; assembly: GCA_036560625.1. Taxonomy (GTDB): domain Bacteria; phylum Gemmatimonadota; class Gemmatimonadetes; order Gemmatimonadales; family GWC2-71-9; genus DASQPE01. The sequence goes on along the minus strand of DATBQV010000393.1, from coordinate 13,227 downwards.
CGCGAACACCAGCTCGCACAACTGGTCGAGCGCCGCCGGGGACGTCCGCTCGCTGAAGCCGAGGACCAGCAGATCGTCCCGGAGCTGATGGACGTCGCCGCCCTCGAGCGTGTAGTTCACTCGGCGCTCGTCCGATCCGTCGTAGAGCAGACCGGCGTTCGCCAGCTCCGGATGAAACAGGAAGAGCGACTTGATGAGCAGCTCCTCGGTCCAGCGGACACCGTAGCGCATCGCGCCCACAACGCTGTGATCGCCGACCACCATGCCGATGTCGCGGGGGAAAAACAGGTTCGGCAGCGGCGGCAGCGCGAAGCCTTCCTCGTTCAGCGCCCGCGCGATCGGGCCGCTCGGCTCCTCGGTCCCCTCGACGATCATCCGCACGATCTCTGTAGCGGGCAGCGCGGCCAGCTTCTGGGCCAGCGCATCCGAGGGGATCACGTCCATGGTCTTCGTGATCAGGAAGTTCCGCGCCTCGGGATTCTCCAGCACTTCGGCCAGGAGCTTCCGCACCTGCCGCACCTGCGCGAACCGTGACAGCACCGCGACGAACTGCCGGTGCTCGCGTTGGGCGGTCTCGAGGTCGATGATGTCGTCGTAGAGGTAGTCCTCCCGGGTCCCCGGCGTGACCGCCTGCAGCTCCGTGCCCGGCGTGTGGACCAGGACGGACTGCAACGGACCGATTTCGGAGGAGATGTGGAGGCAGGACATGTGACAACAGTAAACGGTGAACGGTGAACGGTGAACGGGGGGTGCTGCAGCGGGGGGGCCCTGTTTACCGTTTACTGTTCACCGTTCACCGCCGTCATCGGTTTGTCAGCGCGTAACTCAGCGTCTCCAGCTCCAGCGCCAGGTTCACTGTCTTCACCACCACGTCGTTCGGCACCGCGAGCTGTAACGGCGCGAAGTTGAGGATCGCCCGGACCCCCAACCGCACCAGCCGGTCGGCGACGGCCTGGGCAGCGTCCGCGGGGGTGACGAGGACCGCCATGTCGATCGGCTGGCGACCCAGCTCCGCTTCGAGGCTCGCGATATCGAGCACCGCGAGCCCGTTCCACTGGCGGCCGATCTTGCCGGGGTCGGCGTCGAAGATCGCCACGATGTCGAAGCCCCGTTGCTTGAAGCCGCGATACTGGACCAGCGCGCTGCCGATCTTCCCCGCGCCGATCATCGCGACGCGGTACCGGCGCTCGAGCCCAAGGATCTCCCGCAGCCGTCCCGCCAGCTCCGGCACGGCGTAGCCGAGCCCGCGCTTCCCGAACGAGCCGAAGAACGACAGGTCCTTCCGCACCTGGGCCGACGTCGTCCCGCCCCGCGAGGCCAGCGCCTCGGAGCTGATAGTGTCGATCCCCTGTTCCTCGAACTCTTCCAGGAACCGCAGGTACAGCGAGAGGCGGCGGACCGTGCTTTCCGCGACTTTGCGCATGCGTGGCGGCGTTTTGTGAAATGTTTCACAAAGCTAGTCCCCTGCCCACCCCGCGTCAACGAGGGCCGCGAGCAGGGCCACGAACGCGCGCACGTCCAGCGTCTCGGGCCGGACGTCGGGCGGAAGGGCCGCGCGCTGCAGCAGGCCGGCCGCGACGGCGGGACCGAAGCCCGTCAGCTCCCGCAAACCGCGGAGCAGCTGCTTCCGGCGAAATCCGAAGAGCCCGACCACGAGCCGTCGGAACGCGTGGCGCATCTCGTCGGCGACGGCGGGGCTCGCCAGCGGGCGGAGCCGCAGCACCGCGGAGTCCACGCGCGGACGCGGCGTGAACGCTCCCGCGGGCACCCGGAACAGCAATTCGACCGTCGCGACCGCCTGGACGCCGACACTCAGCGCCCCGTACGCCTCGCCGCCCGGCGGTGCCGCGACGCGCTCGGCCACCTCGCGCTGGACCAGAAACACGACGCGCGCCGGGCGCGGCGGCTCGAGCGCCTTCGCCAGGAGCGGCGACGTGAGGTTGTAGGGGATGTTGCCGGCGACGAGATAGCCGGGGACCGGGCTCGCGGCGCCGGGCGCGACCCCGGCAAGAGCATGCCAGTCCGCCTCGAGCGCATCGGCTTCGACGATCGTGACGCCGGGCCAGCGATCGCGCAGGGCCGGTACCAGCTCACGATCCTTTTCCACGGCGACCACGCGTCCCGCCCGCTCCGCGAGCGCGCCAGTGAGGCCGCCAGGACCGGCGCCGATCTCCAGCACGGTGTCGCTCCGACCCGCCTCGACCGCGTCCGCGATGCGGGCGAGAATGCGTCGGTCGGTCAGGAAGTGCTGGCCGAGGCGTGTCTTGGGGCGGGGCATGTAGACAGTAAACAGTGAACGGTGAACAGTGAACAGGCTGCTCCGCTCAGGTTCGGGCTCCTGTTCACTGTTTACTGTTTACCGTTCACTGCTCACGTGTTTCGTCCGGGATTGAGGCGTGCAACCAGCAGCGTTCTGTCGTCGATCGGCGGCGAGGCGAAGCCGTCCGCCTCGGCGTACACGGCGTCGATGATCGCCTCGGGCGTCTCGGCCCGGTGGGCCAGCACGATGTCCAGGATCCGGCGCTCGCCGAAGCGCTCGCCGCTCGTGTTTCGCGCATCCACCAGCCCGTCGGTCCAGAGACACAGCAGATCGTCGGCTGCCGACCACCGCAGCTGGCGCTGCTCGATGGCGCCGGGCGTGGCGAGCCCGATCGGCGGGGCCGTCGCCTCGAGCCGCTCGGCATCGCCGGTCTTCGGCACCCGGAACGCGTAGGGGTGCCCGGCGTTGGCGTACGACAGCCGCCCCGCGACCGGATCGAGCACGCCGTAGAACACGGTGAAGTACATCTCCGTCGTCCGCAACTCTGTCCCCAGGCTCTCGAGCAGCGCGGCGAGCGTCTCGTCCGGCGTGACCGCGGCTCCCGCATGGATGCCGGCGGCCGACATGACGAGCGCCATGATCAGCGCCGCGGAGAAACCGTGCGACGCCACGTCGCCGAGCATGACGCCGACCCGCCCGCGGCCCAGTCGCGTGAACGTGTAGAAGTCGCCGCCCACCGACTCCGCCGGCACGCAGCGCGCCGCGAGCCGGGCGTCGCCCTGAAGGATCGAGGGATGCGGCAGCAGCTTGAGCTGGAGGTCGTGCGCCAGCTCCAGCTCCCGCCGGAGTCGCTGCTGCCGGAGATCGCGTGTCACCAGGCGGGCGTTCTCGACGGCCGCGCCGATCTGATTCGCGACCGCGGTCACGAGCTTCCGGTCGGAGAGGGTGAACCGATCGCCGCCGATCCGGTCGGTGAGGTTGATGACGCCGACGCAGCGCGTGCTTCCGCCCGGCGCCGCGTAGCAGATGGGCAGGCTCAGGAAGGCGCGGCCCTTGTACCCGCGCCCGCCCTCGTCCGGCGCCGCCTGATCCGAGCCCTCCGGGGGCTCGTGGACCAGCACTCGACGCTCGCGGAAGACCCGCGCCGCGATCGAGATGTCGTCTTCCGGCGAGATGGGGACGACCGGCTCGGAGCTGAAGCCGCGCGCGGCGACAGTGCGCAGCAACCCCGTCGCTTCGTCGTACACCATGATCGACGCGCGCCGAGCACCCACGACGCTGCTCACCTCGCGCACGATGGTCTGCGCTGCCTCGTCGAGCCGGGTCGTCTGTCCCAGGATTTCGCTGATGGCGTTGAGGAGGTCGATCTCCTCGTAGCGACTGGCCAGCTCCTCAGCCAGAAAGGCGCGCTGGCGTTCGGCGTCGAGGAGCGCGGCCACGATGGGCCGAATCAGCTCGGCCTTGGCGTCGCTGGCGCCCTGATCGCCGACCGAGGTCTCGACCCAGTAACCCTGCACGTCCGGCACCGGATCGAGGCGGGCCGAGCCTGTGGGCGTGGGCACCACGCCGGCGGTGCGCGGAATCGGCGGGGTCCAGCCGGGGTCGCCGCCGGCGGCCACGCGCAGGCGACGGCCGTCGAAACGCCACAGCCGCACCCGTCCTCCGACGAGCGCGCCAAGGCCTTCGAGGATGTCGTCGAGTCGCGCTACCGGCGGCGCAGCGTCATGCAGATGGAGTTTCCCTGCTCGTTGAAATAGACCTCGTCCACGAGCTTCCGGATCAAGAAGAGGCCGCGGCCGCAGGTCTCGCCGATCTGCTCGGGTCGGACCGGTTCCGGGACCCGGGTGGGATCGAAGCCGATGCCTTCGTCGGTGATCTGCACGCAGATCCGGTCGGGAAACAGCTCGGCGTCGACCAACACCGACTTGCCCGGCTCCTCCTGATTGCCGCGCATGACCGCGTTCGCGAGCGCCTCGGCGACCGCGACCTGAAGCCGGAACCGAAGCCGTTCCGTCGGCGCGGTGCCGGCGAGGCAATGGCGCGTGACCAGGCTCACCGTCTGCTCGATGCAGGCCACGTCGCTGGGCATTCGGACGCGCACCTGCGTGGCCACGGCGGGGACGCCGGAGCCGGGGGTACGACGGACGCAGAGCTGGAGTGGGGAGGTCATCGCGGTCAGAAGTTGGCGAGCGCCTGCTCGGGGGTGTCCGCGATGGCGAACAGGGTATCGAGCTTGGTCAGCTCGAAGAGAGACCGAAGATCCTCGTTCAAGCCGGAAAGGCGAAGCTCGCCGCCCAGCTCCCGGACCCGCTTGGAAAGGGAGACCAGGGCTCCCAGACCGGACGAATCGATGTAGCCGGTGCGGGCGAAATCGATAAGGAATTTCCGCTCGCCGTGATCCAGGGCCCCACCGATCAAGTCCTTGAGTTCCTGGCGGTTACCGACGATGAGCTGGCCTTCAACCCGCACCACCACGACCCCGCCCGACTCCTTCGTCTGGTGAAAACCCATGCTCGTCTCCCTCAGAGGGTCGGGTCCTGCAGCAGAGCCACCGCCGCAGCCACCTCGACAATATCATCGGCGGTCGCCCCGCGTGAAAGGTCGGCCATGGGCCGGCGCAGTCCCTGGATGATGGGCCCCAGGGCGGCCGCCCCGGCCAGCCGCTGGACCAGCTTGTAGGCGATGTTGCCCGCGTCGAGGTCCGGGAAGACCAGCACGTTGGCCCGCCCTCCCACCGGCGACCCCGGCGCCTTGCCTTCGGCGATGTCGGGCACGAGCGCCGCATCGACCTGAAGCTCGCCGTCGGACTCGATCCCGGGGGCCAGATCGCGGAAGCGGATGGCCGCGTCGCGGACCCGGTCGACCGGCGCGCCGCGCGCGCTCCCCTTGGTGCTGTAGGAGAGAAACGCGACCCGGGGGATGTCGCCCACGAGGCGCGAGCGGTCCCGAGCCGCAGCCAGCGCGATCTCGGCCAGCTGCTCCGACGACGGCTCCGGCACTACGGCGCAGTCGGTGAAGGTGAGGACGGTGTCGTTGGGCAGCACCATGTAGAACGCGGAACTGACGAGGTCCACCCCCGGTGCCGTGCCGATCGCCCAGAGCGCCGACCGGATCACCTCCGCCGTCGTATGCACGGCCCCGCCGAGGCAGCCGTCGGCCTCGCCCAGCGCCACGAGCGCCGCGCCGAAGTTGAGCGGCTCGGCCGCGATCTCCAGCGCATGCACGCCGTCCCGGATCTTTTCCGGACGCCGGCTGCGGAGATGGTTGGCGACCCGCTGGAGCCGAGGATCATGCGCCGGCTCGATGGCGCCGGCTCCGAGCACGATCGGCTCGGCGATCCCCTCGCGCTTGAGCCGCTCGGCTGCGGCGCGCACACGGGGGTCCTGGCCCTCCGCCAGCACGATGCGGCCCTTTCGGGCCGCGGCGCGGGTGAGCAGATCGCGACGGAAGCTCACTGGGCGAAGCGGCGCCGGAGCGCGGCGGCGACGGCGGGATGCACCAGGCTGTGCACGTCTCCACCGTGCCGGGCGACTTCCCGCACGAGGCTGGAGCTGAGATAGGTGAGATCGACGGCCGGCACGAGGAACACGGTCTCGAGCGACGGGTGCAGCTGGCGGTTCATGAGTGCCATCTGAAATTCGTACTCGAAGTCGCTCACGGCGCGGAGGCCCCGGACCACCATGGTAGCCCCGACCCGTTTGGCGTAAACGGCCAGCAGGCCGTCGAAGGCCTCGAAGGAAATCCGCTGGTCCCCGCCCACGGCGGCGCGCAGCAGCTCGAGGCGTTCTTCCACGGAGAACAGGGACTGCTTCGCCGCGTTGGTCGCGACGGCAACGATCAGACGGTCACAGAGGGCGAGGCTCCGGCGCACGAGATCTTCGTGGCCGCGCGTGGGGGGATCGAACGAGCCCGGGTAGATCGCGATCCGCGTCATGAAGCGTGGCAGAAGGTGAGCGCGGTATCGCCGTACCGGCGGGAATCGTCTCCGGGAAGGGCGAGGTCGGCGCGATGCTCGACGGAAAGAATGCGGGCGAAGGGGCGCCGGCGGAAGAGCGCGACCAGTTGCTGGGCGGCGTCGGTGGTGTAGGGCGGGTCCGCGAAGACCACGTCGAAGGCCTTCGGGGCGAGCCGGCCGGCATAGCGCAGCGCATCGGCGCGATGCACGCGGACTTCGTCGTCCACGCCCAGCGCCGCGATGTTGGCCCGCAGGGCGTCGAGCGAGCCCGCGGCCAGCTCCACGAAGTCCACCGACACCGCCCCGCGGGAGAGCGCCTCGAGCCCCAGCGCACCGCTGCCGGCGAACAGATCGGCCACGCGGGCGCCGGCGAGCGCCGGCGCCAGGATGCTCATCCAGGCCTCGCGCACGCGGTCGGCGGTGGGGCGGACGCGGCCGGCCTTCGGCATGACGAGCCGCCGGCCGCCGAACCGGCCCGCGACGATCCGCACGTCACGCCCGGGGCGTGTGGGGCCCCAGGGCGCAAAGCCGCGCCTGGAGCGTGTTGAATCCCTGCCAATCGTTCGTCTCGAGGCGGAACGCGGCGTCGACCGGGCCGTCGCCGAGCCCGGCCGCGCGGTCGGCCCACTGGAAGCCGATCGCCGAGAGCTGCGTGCCGCCGTCTTCGAGGATTCCCTTGAGATGGCCGCTCCCCACGATCGCCCGGCGGGCGAGGCGCACACCCCGCACGCCGAGTACCGGCGAAGGATTCCCCGCGCCGCAGGGCTCGAGATGGCGGGCCAGCCGCTCGAAGTCGCCGGTCGCCTCGGCGAGCGAGATCTCCAGGTCCACGCGCTGCTCGGGGCCCAGGTCGTCGGGCGCGAGACGCTGCCGCGCGACTTCGGCAAACCGGGCGCGGAACGCGTCGAGATTGTCGCGCTTGAGCGTCAGCCCCGCCGCCATGTGGTGGCCGCCGAACCGTTCGAGCAGATCGCCGCACGCCGTGAGCGCCGCGTGCAGGTCGAAGCGCGAAATGCTGCGCCCCGAGCCCTTGCCGATCTCGCCGTCGAACGCGATGAGAAACGTGGGGCGGCCGTACCGCTCGACCACGCGCGACGCGACGATGCCCACCACGCCGGGATGCCAGCCCTCGGCGTCGAGGACGATGCCGGCCTCGAGATCACCCGCGTTCTCGACCTGCTCCAGCGCCTGCTCGAGGATGCGCTGGTCGATGAGCTGCCGCTCGGCGTTGAGGGCGTCGAGCGCGCGGGCAATGGTCATTGCCTCCACGCGGTCGTCCGTGAGCAGGAGCCGGAGCCCGTCCGCCGCGTCGCCGATGCGCCCGGCCGCGTTGAGCCGCGGGGCCAGAATGAAGCCGACGTGTCCGGCCCGGATCTGCCGCCCGGCCAGCCCGGCGGTTTCCACCAGCGCCCGGAGGCCGGCCCACCGGCTGTCCCCGAGCAGCTTGAGCCCGTGCTTGACCAGGATCCGGTTCTCGCCGACCAGCGGCACGACGTCGGCCACGGTGGCGAGCGCCACGAAGTCGAGTAAGTGGAGTGGAAGGTTGGGCGAGAGTCCGAGCGCGGGCACGAGCGCCTGGACCAGCTTGAACGCCACTCCGGTCCCGCAGAGATTCGTCGCACCGGACTGATCGGCCGGCTGCTGCGGGTCCAGAATCACGGCGGCGGCAGGCAGCGCGGGCCCGGGGAGATGGTGGTCGGTCACCACCACGTCGATGCCGGCGCGCTTGGCCGCCGCCACCGTGTCGATGGCGGTGATGCCGCAGTCGCAGGTAATGATCAGCCCGGCGCCGATCGCCCGCGCCTGCGCGAGGCCGGCGGGACCGAAGTCGTAGCCGTCGCGGAGCCGGTGGGGAACGAACGCCGTGGCGTTGCCGCCCGCGAGCCGCAGCGCGCGCGTGAGCATCGCCGACGCACACTGGCCGTCCACGTCGTAATCGCCGTGGACCAGGATCGGCACCCCCCGTCGTACCGCGCCCACCACGATCTCGACCGCCCGGTCCATTCCCGCCAGCGCGAACGGATCGGAGAGGTCGTCCAGACTCGGGCGGAGGAACCGCTGCGCCGCGTCCGAGCCGCCGTAGCCCCGCTGCACCAGGATCCCGGCCAGGGCGAGCGGGAGGTTGAGCGCGGACGCCAGCTCGCTCACGCGACGCGCATCCGGCAGCGGAGCGACGACCCAACGTTGCGGAAGAGCCGAGAGCGTGGTCACGACTCGGTCGCGTAGAGAATGACGCCGCAGGCCTCGCAGCCCTCGAGCAGCGCACCGGAGCGAATCTGGCTGCGCCGATTGCGCGGAACGGCGGTGAAGCACGCGCCGCACGCATCGCCGCTGAGTGGAACGACCACGGCCGATGCCCGCGCGCGGCGCAATCGGTCGTAACGGATGCGCAGCGTACGATCGAGCAGCGCCGCCGAGCTTTCCCGCTGGCGGAGCAGGTCGGCCCGCTCGGCGTCGAGCCCGGCTCGCTGCTCCGTCAGCTCGGCCCGTCGCGGCGCCTGATCCGCGGCGACGCTCTCCAGCTTCTGCTCCTCTTCCCCCACGCGTCCGCGGAGCGCCTCCACCGAATCGGCGGACCGGACCCAGTCGCCTTCCTCCTTGGCGATGACCGAGCGCGCGAGGTCCATCTCCGCCATGAGCGTCGAGGCTTCCTTCGGATTGCGGACGAACTCCAGCCGCTGGCGACGCCGTTCCTGGAGCTGCCGGCAGCTCTCGATCTTGATCTCGAGGTCGTCCCGGCGCTTGGCACCCTCGGCCGCGGCGCGCTCGGCGGCGTCCCGGGCTCCGCGGGCGCGATCGAGTTCCTGGCCCAGCCGGGCGATGTCGGCGTCGAGCGCGGCGATCCGCTCGTCCACGGCGGCGATGGCGGTGTCCCTGGCTTGGAGGTCGAGCAGCTTCGACAGATCAGGATGCATCGACGGTACCCGGGTGACGAGGGGACAACACGGTCAGCGGTGCGGCTGGCGGTGCCGCGCCTGCTGCCCGGAGCGAACATATCCGCGCTTGCGGGCGAACGCGGGGAAGCGAGCGTCCAGATCTGCCAGCCTGCGCGCCTTCTCCGTCGGGTCGGTGAGGCGAACGATGGTGCGATACTCAGGTCGCGCGGCCAACGTCTGCTGGGCGGACACGTAGTCCTCGGACGCCTGCTCCGCCGTCAGGCTCGCCGCGGCGTCGCGCAGCTCGGCCCAGACGATCGACGCCTCGCCCGACAGCCCCTCCGGAAGCTGGGTGCCCGGGTCGGCGGCGGGGAGCCGGGCGAGCGCGGCATACAGCTCTCTGAGCGCGGCGGTCTCGAACCATTCGGCCGTCAGCTCCCGGCTGCCCACCTCCCGCCACTCCGCCGACACGAGCATCGAGCGGATCAGCTGGCGCTCGGCCCGTGCGCCGAACCGCGCGGTCCGCCCCGGCGGGCCGGCCAGAGCCTCGCGCGGGCGCGCATCCGTTGGCGAGCGCGCAGCTCCCTGGCTCTGGGCGGCGCCCTGCGCGTGGCCCGGTCCGGCCGTGCGGGACGGCGCCGACGGCGCGGCCGGCCCGCGCGCGGCCTCGTCCGCCACCACGTCGCGAGGAACGCCGACCCGCTCGGCCGCGCGGCTGGTGTACAGCTCCCGCATCACCGGATCCGCCGCCGCCCGGATCGTGGGCAGCAGCTTGTCGAGCGCCTCGCGCCGACGCTCGACCTTTTCGAACCAGCCCCGCTGCTCCAGCAGCTGGATCTTGCGCTCGAGGACGTCCATGGCGTCGTGGAGCAGCGGCGTGAGCGCCGCCGAGCCGCCGGTCCGCACGAGCGTGTCGGGGTCTTCACCCGGCGGCATCGTCGCCACTTTGACCCGGACGCCGTGGCGAAGCAGCTCGTCACCGGCCCGGAAGGTGGCCTTGAGTCCCGCTTCGTCGCTGTCGTACAGGAGAATCGCCGCCGGCGCGAAGCGCCGGAGCAGCGCGCCCTGGTCGGAGGTGAGACCGGTGCCAAGCGGAGCCACCACATGATCGATGCCGGCGAGCACCAGTCGCAGGACGTCGAAATAGCCTTCGACCAGGATGACCGACTGCTCGTGGCGAACCGCGTTCCGGGCCTGATGCAGGTTGTAGAGCAGGCGTCCCTTGTGGAACACCGCGCTCTCGGGGGAGTTCAGGTACTTCGGCTCGCCCGGGCCGAGCAGGCGTCCGCCGAAACCGACGACGCGGCCGCGCAGCTCATGGATGGGGAAGAGCAGTCGTCCGCGGAACCGCGGTACGATGCTTCCATCGTCGCGACGCATGGCGAGCCCGCACTCCAGCAGCTGGCTCTCACCGATTCCCAGCTCAGCCATCGCCGAGAAGAAGGCACCGGGGGCCGCGCTGCCGGGGGCCCATCCCAGCCCGTGCTGGGCCGCGTGCTCGATGCTGATATCGCGGCCCGCGAGATAGTCGCGGGCGCCCTTGGCGTCGGGCCGCTCGATCAGCTGGCGGGCGAACCAGTCCTGCGCGGCCGCTACCACGCCGTACAACGGCTCCAGCGGATCGGGGCCGCTCCGGGCCGTGCTCTCCGGAATCACGATGCCGCTTCGCCGCGCGATCTCCCGCACGGCCGTCGGGTAGTCCATGCCGAAGCGTTTCATCAGCCACCGGAACACGTCGCCCGACTCGTGGCAGACGAAGCAGTAGTACATCGCGCGCTTGGGAATGACGGCGAAGTTCCGGCTCTTGCCGCCATGGAAGGGACACGGCCCGCGGAAGTCGGAGCCGGTGCGCTTCAGGTTGACGGACTCCCCGATGATCCCGAGCAGGTCAGCGCTGTCGCGGACCTGCTCGATGACCTCGTCGGGAATCATGCTCACGGGGAGAACTCCACGATCGTCGCACCGGTGCCGCCCTGATTCCGGGGCGCCAGACCGAAGCGCGACACGCGCCGGTCGCCCTTCACGACGCGATGCACCCGCTCCCTGAGCACGCCGGTTCCCATGCCGTGAATGATGCGAAGGTAGGGATGTTCCGCCAACACCGCCGCGTCCATCGCGGCGACGGTCGCGGCCTCGGCTTCGTCACCGGTCATCCCCCGCAGGTCGATTTCGAACGCGGCGGCGGCGCTCCCCGGTCGGTCGGCCGCGACGGATTCACGCCGCGCCTTCCGCTCCGCCGGCGGCAGCAACGTCACCGAGCCGGGCTCCACGACCATGCGCATGGCGCCCACGACCACGACCAGCTTCCCGTCGGAGCGGATCTCCGCCACGTCCCCCACCCCGCTCGACCCGACGCGCACGCGGCTCCCCACGGCGATCGCGGCGCCCGGTGCCGCGGCCGGCTCTTGCTCCTCCATCGCGGCCAGGGCCTGCGCCCCGGCCACGATCCCCTCCTCCACCAGCCGGCGCGCCTCACGCGCCGCCGCCTCGTCCGTCGCCGCGCGCGCCGCCTCGACGGCGGCCTCCACGCGCTCGCGGGCTTCGAGCAGGAACGCCCGCGCCTGCTCTCGCCCTCGCCGCTCCGCCTCTTTCTCCCGCTTCCGAAGCTCGGCCTCGCGCGTGGCCTGCGACTCGGCCTGTGCGCCAAGCCGGGCGGCGAGTCCCTCGGTCTCGAGCTGGCGCGCCTCCAGCTCCGCCTGGTCGGCCGCCAGCTCGCGGGCGCGCTCCTCAACCGAGGCCAGCAGCTGATCCAGACTCTTTTCGACGGCCGGGACTCTCGCCTCCGCGTCCGCGAGCACGTCGTGCCGGATCCCCAGCCGCCGCGCGATCGCGAGTCCATACGAGCGGCCGGGGACACCCTTCGCCAGCCGGTACGTGGGCGTCAGCGTCGCGGCGTCGAACTCAAGCGACGCGTTCACGACGCCGGGCGTGTGGCTCGCGAGGTTCTTGAGCGCGCCCAAGTGCGTGGTCGCGAGCGTGAGCGCGCCCCGCGCGGTGAGTGCGGTGAGCGTGGCCGACGCCAGCGCCCCGCCTTCGGTCGGGTCGGTCCCGCTCCCGATCTCGTCCAGCAATACGAGCGCGGCGGCGTCGGCGTCGTCCAGGATGCGGCGGAGGATGGCGACGTGCGCGCTGAAGGTCGAGAGGCTCGCGGCGATGGACTGACGGTCGCCGATGTCGGCGTAGAACCGGCCGAAGACGGGTAGGCGGCTCTCGGGCCCTACCGGCGGCACGATTCCGCTCTGCGCCATCGCCGCAAGCAGGGCTACCGCCTTGAGGAGAACGGTCTTGCCGCCGGTGTTCGGACCGCTGATGAGGAGCGTCCGCTCGGCCGCGTCGAGGTCGAGGTCGAAGGGGACGACCGCCGTAGCGCCCGACACGAGGAGCGGATGACGCCCGTTTCGCACCGCGAGCGGCCCGGGTGCAGACGCCACCGCCGGAACCTCGCCGTCGATCGCGACGGCGTATCGCGCCCGCGCGACCAGGTCGTCCACCGCGATGGCCATCTCGATGGCATCGCGCATCAGCGGCAGCGCCGGCCGGAGCAGCGCGGTCAGCTCGCGGAGCACGCGGAGTGTTTCCCGCCCTTCCTCGGCCTGCGCCTCGCGCAGCGCGTTCCCCAGGTCGATCGCCTCGGCGGGCTCGACGAAGAGCGTGCCGGCGCTGCCGGACTCACCGTGGATGATGCCCGGAGGCCGCGCGCGCGAGTCGCGGCGAACGGGAATCACGTAGCGCCCCTCCCGAACCGTGACCGTGGCGCCGGCCGGCGCGGCTGAGGTCTCGAGCCCGCGCAGCAGACTCTCCAGCTTGCGGAGCAGCCGCTGCCGTGCGGCCTGCACCTCCCGGCGGGCCGCGGCCAGTCGGGGGCTGGCTGAATCGAGGAGGTTGCCGTCGGCGTCGACCGATTGCTCCAGCCGGCGCTCGAGGCTCTTCTCCGGCAGCGGGCGCAGCAGCTCGGCCGAGCGGGGAGCGGTGGGAGCGACGCGAGTGAGATCGGCGTGCACCGCGCGCGCCGCCACCAGCGCGCGATGGATGCCCGCCAGCTCGACGCCCTCGAGCACGCTGCCCTCGATGCGCAGCCGTCCCAGCGTGCGGGCAACGTCGGCCACCGGCTCCGCCAGCAAGCCATCGCGCCGCCG
>DATBQV010000392.1:0-3100 GCA_036560625.1 Gemmatimonadales bacterium | reverse complement strand
GCCAGGCCGGTCACGTCCGCGGGCGGGGCTGCGTGCTTCGACCAGCGGAAGCAACACCCATGGCGCGGAGCAGCGTGCCGCCCAATCGTTCCGCGAGCACGGCCCCGACGCCGGGCACGGCGGCGAGTGACGGACCGTCGGCGGGCGGATGAAGTGCGAGACGAATCAGTGTCTCCGGATCGACGAGCGCGCCGCCCCACGCACCGCGGCGGGAGCCGACCGCATCGACGAGACGGGCCAGTCGCTCCGCCGCCGCCGGAGGCAGCCTCGGCGCCACGGAGCGCTCACCGCAGCGATCGCACCCGGCGCAGCGGACGAGCCGCTCGCCGAAGTACGCGACCAGCCGGCCACGACGGCAGCCGTCGCCCTGCAGGTACGCCTTCATCACCGCGAGGCGCGCCTCGGCGTGGCGACGGCGGCGCCGGACCGCCGTCCACTCCGGCGGGCCCCATTCCGGCCGAAGCTCGGCCCGCAGCCGATCCACCGAGGCGACGACCCCACGCGGGAGGCGAGCGCGCGCCGCCGGCTCGGCCCATGCACGCTCGACCAGACGCGGCGCCGGGAACGTCACGTCGAGCTGGCGCCGGTGAATTTCGGCGTCATCCGGATGCCAGAGGACTACGCAGCGGCTGGCGCGTCCGTCTCGACCTGCTCGCCCGGCCTCCTGGTAGTAGGACTCCGGCGTGGGCGGGGCAACCCAATGCGCAACGAGTCGGACATCGGGCTTGTCGATGCCCATGCCGAACGCGCACGTCGCCACGACGACGTCCAGTTCGCCGCGCAGAAACGCCCGGAGCACCGCGGCCCGGCGCTCAGCCTCGAGGCCAGCGTGGTAGCACGCCGTCCGGTAGCCCGCGCGGCGGACCGCCGCGGCCACCCGCTCGGTGGTACGACGAGTCGGCGCGTACACCAGCGCCAGGCCGTCCCCGGCGTCGAGCAGCGCGAGCAGGCGCTCGAGCCGCTCCCGTTCATCGCGCACGCGGATGGCGCCGAACCAGAGGTTGGGCCGGTCGAACGAGCCGACGTGGACCGCGGCCTCCCGTCGCCGGCTGCCGCCCGCCCGGCCGAGACCGGCGGCCTGCGCGATGTCCTCGCGCACGCGCGGCGTGGCGCTTCCGGTGAGGGCGACGGTCTGGGGTTCCCCCAGCAGATAGCGCCCACGGCGCAGCGCTCGATAGCTGGGACGAAAGTCGTCGCCCCATTCGCTGATGCAATGGGCCTCGTCGATGGCAAGGAGCGACGGGACCGCGCCGATGCGGCGGAGCTCTGGGGCCGCGCGCACGAGGCGTTCGGGCGAGAGGTAGAGCAGCCGAAGCGCGCCCTGCGCGATTCGGCTCAGCGTTTGATGACGCTCATCGGGTCGGAGTGCGCTGTGGAGCGAGGCAGCCGGAATGCCGCGGGCGTTGGCCGCCGCCACCTGATCCTGCATGAGGGAGATGAGGGGCGATACGACGATGGTAAGGCCGCCCAGAGCCAGCGCGGGAACCTGAAAGCAGACCGATTTCCCCGCTCCGGTGGGCAGTACGGCGAGGACATCGCGTCCCGCGAGTACCGACGCCACGACGTCGCGCTGGCCCGGGCGGAAGGCGGGGTATCCGAAGTGGCGTTCGAGCAAAGCGCGGGCATCGGCCAGCGAGGGCATGCCCGAGCATGCGAGGCCGCCGCGCGCCGCAGGGTATCAGGATCGCGGCGACGGGTGCGGCGGAGCGCCTACCCTTCCGCTACGGCGGTGCCGAACCCGTGCTGGTCCAGGACCTCACGGACCCGCCGAAGCAGCGATTCGGGCGTGAACGGCTTCTGAAGAAATGCGGTGTCGGGATCCAGCCGCCCCTGATGCACGATCGCGTCGTCGGTGTAGCCGGACATATAGAGCACCGCGAGCCGAGGCCGCTGACCGATCAGCCGGTCGGCGAGCTGCCGGCCGGTAAGCTCCGGCATCACGACGTCGGTGAGCAGCAGGTCAACCGGTCCCTCGTGTTGCTCCGCGACGCTCAGCGCCTCCCGCGGCGCGCCGGCTTCGATCACGGTGTAGGACGCCATCTCGAGCACGCGACGGACCACCTCACGGATTGCCGCGTCGTCCTCCACGATCAGGATCGTCTCCGTGCCCCCGACCCACGCGCCGGGCTCCAGTGCCGGGCGAGCCAGCTCGGCCGCACCCTCGAAGCGCGGCAGATAGACCTTGAAGGTCGAGCCGTGGCCCGGTTCCGAGTACACGAAGATGTGGCCGCCGAGCTGCTTCACGATCCCGAACACAGTGGAAAGACCCAGGCCGGTGCCCTTGCCATGCGGCTTGGTGGTGAAGAACGGCTCGAAGATCCGGGCCTGGACGTCGGGGGTCATGCCCTGGCCGGTATCGCTGACGGCAATGCGAACGTACGACCCGGGCGTTACCGCGAAGTGGGTACCGGCGTATCCGTCGGTGAGCGGCGTGTCCCGTGCCTCGATGGTCAGGCGACCCCCATCGGGCATCGCGTCCCGGGCATTGAGCGCGAGATTCACGAGCACCTGGCTCACCTGACTCCGGTCCGCGAACACCGGCCCGAGCGCCGGGTCGGCGACGACGGCGAGATCGATGTGCTCGCCGATGAGCCGCTCGAGCATGCGCCCGGTGTCCGCGAGGACCTCGCGCAGGTCTACCGCCGTCGGCTGCATCACCTGCTTCCGGCCGAACGCCAGGAGCTGCTGCGTGAGGGCGCTGGCGCGCGTCGTCGCGTCGTGGATGCCGGCGACATCCACCCGGCGGGGATCGTTCGGTCCGAGCGTCGTGAGCAGGAGCGAGGCGTAGCCGGAAATGGCGGTAAGCAGATTGTTGAAGTCGTGGGCGACCCCACCCGCGAGCTGCCCGATGGCCAGCAACTGCTGGGCGTGCTGCGCCTCGGCCTGCGCGCGCTTCCGGTCGGTGATGTCGAGGAACGCGCCCACCGCGCCACGGCTGCGGCCGGCCTCGTCCAGGAGCGGCGCGGCATAGGCGAGGACGTGCCGTGGCCCGCCATCGTCGCGGAGCAGATCGTACTCTTCTCCCTGCACCGGCTTGCCGGTCGCCGCCGCGCGGGCGAGCGGCAAGGCGCTCAGCGGGAGCGGCACGCCGGCCCGCATC
>DATBQV010000391.1:0-3612 GCA_036560625.1 Gemmatimonadales bacterium | reverse complement strand
GAGGCGCCCCTCTGGCTCGCCAGGTAGTTGGCATCGCCGCCATAGGCCGCCGTGACGGTAACCGGCCCGGTCGTGTTGAGCGTCAGGTTACAGCTCGTGGCGGGCAGCGCGATGGCGCACTGGTCGCTGGTGAGGTTGTTGGTGACGTTGATCGTCCCGGTCGGCGTGCCGCCGCTGGGCGCGTTCGGCGCGACCGACGCCGGCACCAAGAAGGGGACTCCGGACGTGGCACTGGGCGGCGCCCCGTTCGTCGTGGTGGTGGGCGCGGGATCCACCGTGATGGCGGCGGTCTGGGTGAGGGAAATCGCGCCGTTCACCGTGGCCGAGACCGTCTTCGCGCCGACGGTCGCGTAGGAAACCGAGCCGGTCGTGACGCCAGAGGCGTTCGTCAGCGCGACGGGTTGCGTGATCGTGGCACCCGTGGACGCCAGCGTGACCGATGCGCCCGGGATCGGGTTGCCGAAGAGATCCTTCACCGTCACGGTGATCGTGGAGCTGGTCCCGTTGCCCGCCACCAGCGTGGTCGGCGCGCCGGACACGGTCGAGATCGCGACGGACGGGAGGCCCGGGAGCACGGTCAACGTGGCGCTCGCGGGGTTGGTAACCGCGATGCCGTTGATCGTGACGGTGACAGTCTTGATGCCGGCCTCATTCGAGGTGATGACCCCGCTCGTCTGCCCGGCGCCGTCGGTCGGCGCGAGCGGTGTGGGCGTCAGCGTGTTGGTGCCGGTCACGTTGACGGCCGCGGCGGCGCCGGCGATGAGATTGCCGCCCGCGTCGCGAGCGGTCACCGTGACCGTGCTCCCGGTGGACGTGCCGGCCACGAACGAGGCCGGCGAGATCGAGAAGCTCGACTGGGAGCCGCTGGGGTTGCCGGCGCCAACGGTGACGGGCGCGGCGACGCTCGTCAGACCGCTCGCGGTGAACAGCAGCGTGTAAGGCCCGGTTGCTCCCGTGATGGTGAGGCCGGTGAACGTCGCCAGGCCGCCGGCGTTGGTCTGCACGACGGTCGGCCCGCCGGACAGCGTGCCGCCGCCCGAGGAGATGTTGACCGAGATCGCGACGTTGGCGCTCGCCACGCCATTCCCGGCGGCGTCCTGGATCTGGATCTGCGGCTGCACGGCGAGCGGCACGCCGTTCCCCGCGCTCGCGGACGGCGGCACGGCCAAGCCAAGCTTCGAGGCCGCGCCGACGTGCCCGGTGGCGGTGAACGTCGCCGGGTTGCCGGTGATGCCCGTCCCGGTGGCGGTTGCCGTGAGGGTGTTCGCACCGGCCGCCGCCCCGAGGGTCCAGGAGGTCACCGCCGCGACGCCGTTCGCATCGGTGGCGATCGGGGTCGTCGGATTCACCGTGCCGCCGCCGCTCGCCACCGCGAACGTGACGCCCACACCGGCCACCGGGTTTCCGTCCGTATCGGTGACCTTCACCGCCGGCGGAATCGCGACAGGGGCCCCCGCCGATCCGTTCTGAGCGTCCCCCGCACTCTTCACCAGCTTCGAGGGAATGGCCGAGGAGGCGGTCGCGGCGAAGCTCACCGACAGGCTGGCAGGCGCACTGTTGCCCGTCGGCTTGGCGATCATGGCCTGCGCGCCGGCCACCGTCCCCAGCACCCATTTCACGCCCGTCCGACCATCGGCGTTCGTGGTCGCCGTCGGGGGCACCGCCTGACCGCTGGCCGCGTTGCCCGGCGAGAACGTGACCTGCTGGTTCTGCACCGGACGATTCTTGGAGTCGGTGACCTGCACGATCAGGCTGTCCACCAGCGTCGCGCCGACGACACCGGCCTGGTTGCTCCCAGAGACCAGCGTGATGTTGGCGGCGACACCCTCACCCGGGAGCACGACACCGCCACCGCCGCACGCGACGGTAGCCAGCCCCATGAGGGCCGGGAGGAGCACGCGGACGTGCCTGAACATCGAGGGCATGCCCCCTTGGGGGGCAGGTTCCGTGCCCTCGGCTGATCTGGTCAAAATACTATAAATCAATGGCTTAACACGCCTATAATGGCTGAACGTCGAGTCTGCGCCACACCAAGCCGGCCCCCGGCGTAGCGGTCCGTTCCTCGGCACACTGCAATCCTTATCGCACTCCGCGACCGGTCTTCAAGGGTTGATTGTAATGATGAACTGCTGCGGCGCGCTTGTGTCCGTCCGCCGCGGCGGGATCACCTTCCTGTCTGGAACAGCACGCCCAGACCGACCTGCACCAACCGCTCGCGATAGCCGGGGTTGAACCGGTCGCCACTGTAGAAGTGCTGGGCCAGGTCCGCCGCCGGAACCAGCGCGAAGCGGCGCGTGAGCGGGATCTCCCACCCTGCCCCGCCGAGCACGGCGAAGCCCACATCCGCGGTGCCGAACCCGTTGCTGAAATCCACACCGTTCCGGCCGATGCCGGCTCCGCCCTTGAGATAGAAGCCAGCGCCGCTCATCGGGTACCACTGGCCGACGAGCAGGAAGCTCGAGAGCGACTCGGTGCCGCCCGGCACGCTGTGGAACCAGACCAGCGCCTCGCCGCCGAGCCGCCAATGCTGGCCCAGGGTGCCGCCGAGCCGGACGGAGACCGTCGGCTCAGTGAGCGTGCTGCTGTAGCCCGCACCGTCCTGGAGGTCGTAGGACTCCGCCCCCGCTCCCAGGCCAAAGGCCGTCCAGAACCCGGCCCTTCCGCCCTCGCTCACCTCGACCAGCCCTCGCGGGGTCTGGGCCCATGCGGCGGACGTAGACGCCGCCATCACGACGAGCATCCCCGCCACCCGTCCAAGCCAACGCCGGACCGGTCTCCTGCTTCGATTACATTTGCTCGCCTTGAGCACACTGGCGCGATGACGCCCGTCACCGAGCAAGGCTTGAACCACAATTAAGTACCTCCTGTCAATGACTTTGCGGGCCCGCTACATACTGATTGCCGGGTTGCTCGTGTTTGCCGCATGGGCGGTGCGACTGGGCCTCTGGCAGATGCGCCGGCTGGGCGAGCGTCGGGCGGCGAATGCGGCCGCCGCCGTGGCGCGAGGGGGTCCGGAGCTTGACCTGGCCGCCCGTGGCGGGGCGACGACCGCTCTGCATCGAGTCCGGGCAACCGGTGCATATGACCGTACGCACGAGCTGGTGTTACGCGGCCGCGTGGTGCGCGGCGACCCGGGCGTGTTGCTCGTCACACCCCTCCGGCTTGCCGAGCTGGGCGATACCGCAGTCCTGGTCGAGCGCGGGTTCGTGCCGTCTCCCGATGCGGTCACGCTGCGGCCCGACAGCGGCGCGCTCGACGAGCCAGGCACACACACGGTGCACGGGATCGCGCTTCCCCTCACCGGCGGAGACGATGCCGGCGCGCCGGTCACGCACGACGGTCAGACGACCTGGCGCCGGCTCGATCTTGCGGCGCTCCGCACGCGCCTCCCGTACCCCATTCTCGAGGTCTACATCCTCCAAACGCCGGACACCGCGCTCCCGCGCCTGCCGCTGCGTCGTGAAGCGCCCGCGCTCGACGACGAGGGGCCGCACCAGAGCTACGCGATCCAGTGGTTCGCGTTCGCGGCGATGGCGGTTGTGTTTGCGGGGATTTTCTGGAAGAAGAGGTATTAGCCGTTAGCTATTAGCCGTTAGCCGTTAGCCATTAGCT
>DATBQV010000390.1:0-6545 GCA_036560625.1 Gemmatimonadales bacterium | reverse complement strand
GCGACGGCGGGGACTGGGCGACGACAGGTAAGAGGTGAGAGGTGAGAAGTAAGAGGGAAAGCGAACTCGGAAGCCCCGCGGTACAGCCGCGGCGCATGGGCCTCCACGCCCTCTTCCCTCTCACCTCTCACCTCTCACGGCTGTTTTCCCATCTTCTTTTTCAGGTGTGCCAGCTGGGCCTCGACCGCCTTCTCCATCAGCTCCCGCTCCTCGCGCGCCCGCAGCAGCTCGCCCTCGAGATCCGTCTCCGGGCGAACGCCGCCGGCGGCCTCGACCTCGCGCCAAGCCGCCCGCAGGCTCGCGTCGGTCTCAGGCCGCACGGCCGCCCGCACCTCGATCGTCATCTCCTCGATCTCGCGTCGCGCCAGTCCCAGCTCGTCCCGCTGCACGGCGCATTTCCGTTCGAGCACCGCCACCCGCTCGCGGTGCCGGACGGCAAATCTGCCGGCGATCGCGACCGTCTCCGTGTCCGAGACCTGCGCCGCGAGTCGGCCACGCCGTTCGGCGTCCTCGAGCTGCTTGTTCTCCGCAACAAGCTCGCGCTCTGTGGCGGAGAGCCCGTTGCGCATCTGCTGCAGGCCGAGCGACGCTTCCGCCAGCGCGTCACGCAGGGCTTCGGCGCGGGCGCAGGGATCGGCGGCCGGCTCGGCGAACAGCCGATCAAGCCGGGCCCGGAGCGATTCGAAGACGCTCAGAGAAAGGACTCCTGGGAGCGGAAGCTGGTACCAACAGATCGTATGGTACGATCCGCACCGGCGCCCGGTCAAGGAAACGCGGCCCGGCCGTCCGGCGGGACGTTATCTTTGGGGCAGCTATGACCTGTCGACCGTGACCTTCCGCTCCCTCGCGCTCCTCGCCCTGGGCTCGACACTCGCCGCCTGCGGCGATGGCCATCCCGGCGCCGCGGCCTGCGGCATCGCGGCGCTCGCCGGCCCGACGGCGTTGCTGGGCCAGTTCGAGGTTCCTCATCAGACCCTCGGCAGCCCCCCCGCGCATCTGCCCGAGCGCCTCGCGGTCCGGCTTGTCGCCGGGGCGGCGTACCGCGGCGTGGTGGGCCGCTCGGACGCGCTCTGGATCGTGGGGGTGGACGGTGCACTGCCCCCGGACGCGAAGCCCGGGTTCGGCGTGCTGGTGCTCGATTCAGCGGGAACCGCGCGGGGTGTCATGCTCTACGAGGGGGCCAGCGTCGAAGGGGCACCGACGATCGGCAGCGTCTCCATCGGCGCCACGTCGATTCCCCTGATCGGGATCCAGCTCGATCCCGCGAAGATCGAAGATCCCCACTGCCCCTTCTTCCCGGACTCCGTCCTCCGATGACAGCCCCGCGCATCGCCGTGAGCGGAGTGGTGCGCGACTGGCACGGCGCCCCCCGTGCGGGAGTGAACGCCGCGTACCTGAGCGCCGTGGCCGGAGCCGGAGGGATTCCGGTGATTCTCTCCCAGCTCATCGGCAACGGCGCCCCCGCGCGGGCACTCGAGGGCTGCGAGGGCCTCCTGCTCACGGGTGGCGAGGATGTCGATCCCGCCCACTACGGGGAGGATCCATCGCCGGCGCTCGGGTCGGTCGATCGTGATCGCGACCGGTTCGAGCTGGCCCTGTTCGCGGCGGCGCGCGCGGCCCGTCTCCCCGTGCTCGGGATCTGCCGGGGGATCCAGCTCATCAACGTCGCGCTAGGCGGCACCCTGTACCAGGACCTTCCCTCGGAGCGCCCCGGCGCCATCAATCACGATCCGGATTCACCGCGGCACGCCCGGACGCATCACGTCCGGCTTGCGCCCGGCAGCCGGGCCGCTCATGCGCTCGGCGTCGAGCGGCTGGTGCCGAACTCGTTTCATCATCAGGCGGTGAAGGACCTGGCCCCCGCGCTCATCCCGACCGGCTGGTCCGACGACGGCGTGATCGAGGCGGTGGACGGCCGCCCCGACGATCCATGGCTCATGGCCGTGCAGTGGCATCCCGAGGAGATGCACGTGGACGTCACCGCGCCCGAGCGGGGACTGTTCAGTGCGTTGGTGGAGGAGGCGCGGAAACGGCTAGTGAATGCCGAGGTTGCGGAGCGCGCGCTCGACGCCGGCGCCGGCGGGAAAGAGGACGCGGTCGCTCAGCCCGTTGAGCGCGCCGCGCAGCGAGGGGAATCGTTCCGCCGCGGTGCGTAGCACCCCGTCGAGCCCGTAGCGATCGGCCAGCGCGTGGTCACTCGCGAGCGCGAACCCCCGGCGGCCGAGCGCGTCGTAGTAAGTGACGTCGGGGCCGCCTTTGCGCAGGTGGCGGGCCGCGATGTAGTCGGGAAATAGTCCGGCGAGCCAGAGCGCGTAGTTGCCGAGGTGCACCATCACCCGGAATCGACGCTCGCCGTCGCTGGCCTCGAGGTCCAGCAGAATGTCCGCGAGATAGCGGTGCTGCTGATCGTCATTCCAGTCCACGCGCCAGGCTCGGTCCTGCCGCCCGAAGTCGAGCAGCATCGCCGCCAGGTAGTCCGCCACCTCCCGGTCGTCCAGCTCCGCGTGCCGGAGGGTATGCCGGACCACGACGTAGAAGAACAGGACTTCGGACGGCACGAGAATCGTCCGCACCGCGAGGAGGCGTTCAAGCAGCTCGGGAGTGTCGAGGAGGGGATCGGGCCCTTCGGTCGCCAGCACCCGTTCGAGCGCAACGCGCCGGCGGGCGGACCCGCGGCTCAGCAGCAGCACCACCAGCTGAAGATCGGCTGCGGTGAGTCGGCTGCGCGCGTTGGCACGAATCATTGCTCGTCCTCCGGAATGGCTGTCCTCATAGGGCATTATTGCCGGGACCGGGCTTTTCACGCCACCTTCCTTGCCCCTCGGGCCCTCGACGGATCGAGTCGCATACGTCGTGCCACCCACCCGAATTCCTCCGGCCGGCGGGTCGCGGACGCGGCTCGCGGGGGTGTGCAACGGGTCCGACGGATGATATCCTTCCCGCCTGTTTCACTCGCACTGCGATCATGATCTACGTCTGCATTCCGAGTCACAACGAAGCCCCGACCGTGGGGCTTCTGCTCTGGAAAATCCGGCAGGTATTCAGCGGCTTCCCCCGGGAGTACCACCTTCTCGTGGCGGACGACGGCTCGACCGACGCGACCGCGGAGGTCCTGGAGCCGTATGCCCGCGTGCTGCCCCTCACGCTGATCCGGCACGAGACCAGCCAGGGGTATGCGGCAACCGTCGAGGAGCTGCTCCGCATCGCGGTCGAGCGCACCGACCGGCCCAAGCGCGACAGCGCCATCCTCATGCATGCCGACTTCGCGCATGGGCCGAGCTTCATCCCGGACCTGGTGCGGCGTTTGGAGAGCGGCGCCGACGTCGTCGTGGCGCAGAGCGCGCTGGCCGGAGAGACGTCGCTCGCGCGGCGGCTGGTGCGCCGGTTGGGACCGCTGCTGCTGAGCGGGCGAGTACGGGTGCCTGGCGTCACGGACGTCGTGTCGGGCTTCATGGCGCTGCGGCTGATCACCCTGCGCCATGCGTTCCGGGCTCAGGAGGGGCCGCTGCTCACGGCGCAGGGGTGGAGCGCCAATGCGGAGCTGATCGCGCGCACGGCGAGGGTGGCGCGGCGGGTGGAGACGATTGCGGCCGTGGAGCGGCACGATCTGCGGAGTCGCCAGAGCCGGGTGCGACCATGGCAGGCTGCCCTGGCGCTCTGGCGTTCACGGGGTGCGCTGCGTCTTCCTCCTCCCGCGCCGGAGCCGGTGCAACCGAGACCCGAGCGGCGGCGGGGGGCAGCGGCGGCGGTGGGGAGCGGTGAGAAGTAAGAAGTAAGAAGTGAGAAGTGAGCAGTGAGCAGTGAGCAGTGAGCAGTGAGAAATGAGAAGTGAGAAACACGAAGGGAGTCCCGCCAATTGCGGGGCTCCCTTCTTACTTCTCACCTCTCACTTCTTACTTCTCACTGCTCACGTCTCACTGTCCGGTCTACGCCGCCTTACCTGAGATCACTTCCCGGATCCGGTCCGCGGTCGTCGGGCTCAGAACCCGGATCACCAGGTAGAACAGCCAGCCGAGAAACGCCAGCCAGACGATGCCCAGAAGCAGGCCGATCGCGAGGCCGAACAGCCCAAGCAGCAGCTTGAAGCAGAAGATCGCGACCACCGCGAAGATCGCGAAGCCGACGAGGTTACGGAACATGGTATAATCCTCCAGACGCGGGTCTTGCGGCCGTACGCCCCGACGTTCCAAAAAGTTTCATACCCAATCTAAGTGACCGAAGCCACGGACGTTATCGTCATCGGTGGCGGAGCCGTCGGGGCCGCCTGTGCCCGCGAGCTGGCCCGAGCCCGCCGGCGGGTCCGGGTCATCGAGCCCGAGACCGACCGGGGCCAGGCCTGGCGCGCCGCCGCCGGTATGCTGGCCCCCCAGATCGAAGCCCGCGAGGGCGACGTCCTGCTCGACCTCGGCCTGGCCGGGCGCGAGCTCTACGGCGAGCTCGCTCCCGCGCTCAAGGAGTCCACCGGCATCGACATCGGGCTCTGGCGCGGCGGAATTGCCAATGTCGCGCTCAACGAGACCGACGTCGTGTCACTCCGCGGCAAGGTAGCGTGGCAGCGGCAGCAGGGCCACTTGTGTGACTGGCTCGACGCCGCGGAGGTGAAGGCGCGCTGGCCCTGGCTCGCGCCGACTCATGGAGCACTGTGGGCCGCGCGTGAGGGCGCTGTCGATCCGCAGCGTCTGGTGCAGGCTCTCCGCGCCGATGCGGCGAAGCACGGCGCCGTGTTGGTCCGGGACGAGGCCGTGGGCCTCGAGACACTGGGCGACCGGATCGTGGCCGTCGCGGGACGCTCGGAGCGTTACCCCACCGATCACGTTATCCTCGCCGCCGGTGCGTGGAGTGGCCTGATCGCCGGGCTGCCGCGTCCGCTCTCGGTCGAGCCGATCCGGGGTGAGATGGCGGCGTTTCCCTGGCCCGCCGGCGTGGAGCGGGCCGTGCTGTACAGCCGTGACTGCTACCTCCTGGCCCGTGACGGCGAGGCACTGGTCGGTTCCACCATGGAGTACGCCGGCTTCGACGCCTCGGTGACCTCGGCCGGGCTCGGCCGGATCATGGCGGGTGCGGCGCTGCTGGCGCCCCCGCTGGCCGGCCTCGATGTGCGGCGGACATGGGCGGGGCTTCGCCCCATGACCCCCGACGGCCTCCCGATCCTCGGCGCGGAGCCCCGGCTGCGCGGACTCTGGTACGCGACGGGACACGGACGAAACGGGATTCTGCTGGCGGCGATCAGCGGCCTCCTGCTCCGCCTCATGCTCACCGGTGAACGACCCACCGAAGACCTCACCCCCTTCCGGCCGGATCGCTTCTGGAGCTGGTGACCCGCCCCACGTTCTGCCGCCACAGTCCACGGCCGCGCGGTCCCCCGCGCGGCCGTTCTGCTTCTGTACATGCATCCGATTGTCCCGAGCGGCGCGTAGCCGTGGGCACGAGGGATCATCTCGCCCACTCGCAAGGAACCCAGCCAAGGCGGTCCCGTGACCCCGCTCGTTGCTTGTGGGACCGTCGGCCCGCGGATTAGACTGGGGGTCGCGGGCGGCCACGCGTTCGCGTGGTTGCCGCGGGGATTCCTCCACTCTTGGTTGATGCCCAATCCGGGTCCGGTCTCGTCGGCGCCAGCCGATCGGGACCTCATCGAGCAGGCAGCCGGCGGCAATGAGCGAGCGATCGGTCAACTGTACGACCGATACGCCACCGTGCTCTATACCGTCGCGTACCGGATCAGCGGACAGCGGGCGGACGCGGAAGAGGTGGTGATCGAGTCGTTCGCACAGGCGTGGCGCGACGCCGCGCGGTTCGAGCCCGGGCGCGGGTCGGTCGCCGGGTGGCTGACGATGATCGCCCGGAGCCGAGCGCTGGACCTGGTGCGTGCCCGCTCCCGCCGGGAACAGGTCACGCAAACCGCGGCGGCCGACGTCCCGGACACCCCGCTCGCGATGGGCACCTGGCGAAGCGACCCTGCCGAGGCGCTCGACCGGACCGAGCGTCGCCGCCAGGTCCGGGCCGCGCTCGACGAGCTGTCGCCGCCGCAGCGGCAGGCAATCGAGCTGGCGTTCTTCGAGGGGCTGTCGCAGTCGGAAATTGCCGCGCGGCTGAACGAGCCGCTCGGTACCGTGAAGACCCGCGTGCGGCTCGGCATGCAGAAGCTCCGGGCCGCGCTCCGACCGTTCTTCTTCGAGCAAGGCCCATGATCCCGCCGGACGAGTCCACGCTGCGCGACCTCGCCGCGGCGTATGCACTCGGGGCCCTGTCCCCCGAGGAGGCCCGGGCGTTCGAGAACTACCTCGCGACCTCCGCTGAAGGGCGTCGGGAAGTGGCCGAGCTGCGGGAGACCGCGGCGCTGCTCGCGCTGGGCGGGGCCGAAGCGGAGCCGGGCCCGGACCTGCGGGCCCGGGTCCTCGACGCAGTGTCCGCGAGCAAGCTCCGGTCCCTGCCGTCGGCACCGGCGACGCTCGAACCCAGACGCCGGGTGTCGCCGCTCGTGTGGGGCGCGCTCGCGGCGTCGCTCCTGGTCGCGGTCGGGCTCGGCCTCCGCGCCGAGCGACTGG
>DATBQV010000389.1:0-4757 GCA_036560625.1 Gemmatimonadales bacterium | reverse complement strand
ACCGACGGCACGATGCCGCCGGCGAGCTGGAAGATGATCGACGCCGAGATGTAGGGCATGATCCCGAGCGCGAACACGGTCGCCCGGGAGAGTCCGCCACCCAGCGTGTCGT
Organism: Gemmatimonadales bacterium; assembly: GCA_036560625.1. Taxonomy (GTDB): domain Bacteria; phylum Gemmatimonadota; class Gemmatimonadetes; order Gemmatimonadales; family GWC2-71-9; genus DASQPE01. Next base: position 4,645 of record DATBQV010000389.1, on the reverse strand, counting down.
ACAGGCCGAAGAACCCCGCGGCGCCGGAGTTCCGGATGAAGTCGGCGAGCGCGGTGACGTTGACGCCCGGGGCGGCGATGTGCGCACCGACCCGGTAGATCACCAGCGCCAGCAGCGTGAACAGGAGTTTCCGCTTCAGCTCGTCGTCGATCGCGAGCGTCGGAACGCGCGGCTCGGTCACTTAGGACTCGATGGTTGCGCCGGCGGCCTCGAGCTTGGCGCGCGCCGAGGCAGAGAGCGAAACCCCCTGCACGGTGTACGCGCGATCGGCGTCCCCGGTGCCCAACAGCTTCACGGGAACGTCGCGCTTGCCGATGAGGCCGGCGGCGAAGAGCGTTTCAGGATTGACGACCTGGCCGGTCACCTTGCTCAAGTGCCGTAGGTTAACGACCTGGGCCGTCACTTTGAACGGATTGGTGAATCCGCGCTTGGGGAGCCGGCGATAGAGCGGCATCTGGCCGCCCTCGAACCCGGGGTTCGTGGCGCCGCCGGTGCGGGCCTTGTGGCCCTTATGGCCTTTGCCGGACGTCTTGCCCAGCCCCGAGCCCGGCCCCCGGCCAAGCCGCTTCCGGCTCGGCGCCGAACCGGGCGCGGGCCGGAGGGTGGAGAGGGTGATCGTCGGGACGCTGGTCTTGTCCGCCATTACTGCTCCTCTGCCGGCGTCACCTCGACGAGGTGGCGCACCTTGTAGAGCATGCCACGGATGGCCGCCGTGTTCTTGAGACGCACGGTCTGCTGGTGGTGCCGGAGGCCCAGGGCCTCGAGCGTGCGCCGCATGGTCGCGGCGTGCCCGATCCGCGAGCGGATCTGCTTCACCGCGAGCACGGCCGCGTCACCTTCCGCGGGGATCGTCGCCGCATAGTAACGGGGTCCCTGCCGGCCGACCACGGGATTCCGTGCCATGGATCAGACCCCCTGCCGCGGCTTGTAGGCAATCTGGTCGACCTCGATCCCCCGCTCCCGCGCCACCTGGCGCGCGGAGACGAGCCGGGTCAACCCGTTCATGGTCGCGCGGACCATGTTGTGCGGGTTGGTGGACCCGAGGCTCTTGGTGAGGATGTCGGTGATCCCGGCGCACTCGAGCACCGCGCGCACCGGCCCGCCCGCGATGACGCCCGTGCCGCTGGCCGCGGGTTTGAGCAGCACGCGACCCGCGCCGTGCTCGCCGATGATCTCGTGCGGGATGGTGGTGCCGGTGCGCGGCAGGTCCACCATGCTCCGCTTGGCCGCATCGACCGCCTTCCGCACGGCCTCGGACACCTCGTTGGCCTTGCCGGTGGCGATGCCCACGCGGCCCCGGCCGTCACCGACGGCTACGAGCGCGTTGAACGAGAACCGGCGCCCGCCCTTCACCACCTTGGCCACGCGGTTGATCGAGATCACGTTCTCGACCATGTCGCTGCCGTGGTCCCGGTCGCGGTCCCGGCGCGGGCCACGATCGCCCCGGCCGCGGTCGCCGCCACGTCCCCGGCCGCGCCCGCGCGGCGGCTCGCCTGCCGGGCGCTCCGGCGGGGGCTCGGTGATCTGGGTCTCGGTGGTGACCTGCTGCTCGTCAGCCATGCTATAGCTCCAATCCGCCTTCGCGCGCGCCGTCTGCGACGGCCTGCACGCGACCGTGATACCGATAGCCCGCTCGATCGAATACGACCCTGGTGAAGCCCGCAGCTTTCGCCCGTTCCGCCAGGAGTTTGCCGGTGGCCTTGCCTCGCGCAACCTTCCCGGCGCCCCCTACCTGGATGCCCTCGCTGCGGTCGTTCACGCCGAGCAGCGTGACGCCCCGGTCGTCGTCGACCAGCTGCGCCGTGATGTGCTTGAGCGAGCGGAAGACCACGAGGCGCGGCCGCTCGGCCGTTCCATGCAACGACTTCCTCACCCGCAGGTGCCGCCGGTAACGGCGCTCGGCCCGCGTCTTCGGGGCATGAATGGGTCGCATGACTATTTCGCTCCGGTCTTGCCGGCCTTGCGGCGCACCTGCTCGCCCTGATAGCGGACCCCTTTGCCCTTGTAGGGCTCGGGCGGCCGCACCTGGCGGAGCTCCGCCGCTACCTGGCCCACGAGCTCCTTGTCCGGGCCCTCGATCTTCACCACGACGTTGTTCTCGACCGAGATCTTGATCCCCTTCGGTGCCTCGTACTTGACCGGATGGGAGTAGCCGACCACCAGGTTCACGCCGTACGGCTTGGTCTCGGCCTTGTAGCCGACGCCCTGGATCTCGAGCGTCTTGGCAAACCCCTTGGCCACACCGTCCACCATGTTCTGGACCAGCGTGCGACTCAACCCGTGGAGCGCCTTGTGCCGGTTCTCGTCACTCGGCCGGGCCACCGCCACCGTGTCGCCCTCGACCGTGAGCGTCATGTCGGGGTGGAAGGTGCGGCTCAGCTCGCCCTTCGGCCCCTTGACCAAGAGCGTCCGCCCGGCGAGCGCCACGGTGACGCCCTTCGGGATTGCGACCGGCTTCTTGCCGATACGGGACACGGGGCCTCCTACCAGACCACCGCGAGCAGCTCGCCGCCCAGATTGGCGGTCCGCGCTTCGCGGTCGGTCATGAGGCCCTTGGGCGTGGACACGATCGCCATGCCGAGGCCGTTCTTCACCCGGGGGATTTCGCGGCACTTCACGTACCGGCGCAGGCCGGGTGTGGAAACGCGGCGCAATTCACGGATCACGGGCTCGTCGTTGTGGTACTTGAGGTACAGACGCAGCACCCCGTGCATGCCGTCGTCGAGCACCTTGAAGTCCGCGATGTAATGGTTGTCGCGCAGCAGCCGGGCCAGCTCACCCTTGAGCTTGGACACCGGCATGTCGACCCGCCGGTGGCCCGCCGAGCAGGCGTTCCGGATGCGGGTCAGCATGTCCGCGACGGGATCTGTCAGGTTCATCCGATGTCCCCCTACCAGCTGGCCTTGCGCACGCCCGGGATGTCGCCCCGGAGCGCGAGCTCACGGAAACAGATGCGGCAGAGGCCGAACTTGCGGAGCACCGCCCGGCTGCGGCCGCACCGCTGGCACCGCCGCACCGTTCGGACCTTGAACTTCGGTGTGCGCTTCGCTCGTTCGATCCAACAGGTCTTTGCCATGACTCCTCAACTGCGGTGAGAGGTGAGAAGTGAGAAGTGCGAGGGCCGCCCGGCCCCGACACCCCCTCTCACTTCTTACTTCTTACTTCTTACCGGGTCGCTTACGCGACCCTCGCGGGCGTCTCTCCCCTGAACGGCCACCCCAGCTCCCGGAGCAATGCCATCCCCAGGTCGTCCCGCGCCGCCGACGTGACGATCGTGATGTCCATCCCGTGGATCTTCTCGACCTTGTCGAAGTCGATCTCGGGGAAGATCATCTGCTCCTTGATGCCGAAGGTGTAGTTCCCCCGGCCGTCGAAGCTCTGATTCGAGAGCCCGCGAAAATCGCGAATCCGCGGGATCGCGAGCGTGATGAACCGGTCGAGGAACTCGTACATCCGGGCCCGCCGGAGCGTGACGGTGGCCCCAACCGGGACCCCTTCGCGGAGGTTGAAATTCGCGATCGCCTTCTTGGCCCGGGTGATGACCGCCTTCTGTCCGGTGATGATCCCCAGCTCCTCGACGGCCGCTTCGAGCTGCTTCGGGTTCTTGCTCGCGTCGCCCATCCCCACGTTGAGCACGACCTTCGCCAGCACCGGGACCTCGTGCGGATTGGCGAGGCCGAACTCCTGCTGGAGCCGAGGGCGGACCGTCTGCTCGTAGTAGACCTGGAGCCGGGGCTTGCCGTCGCTCCCTTTCGGCGCCGGATCGGTCGCGCCGGCGGCGGCCCGTTCCTTCCCCTTGCCGCCGCCCTGGCCGGCCGGGGCCTTCTTGGGCGCGTCCTTCTTCGGCGCCTTGTCCTTCTCTTTTGCCTCTTTCGGCTCTTTCGGCTTCTCGTCGGCCATGGCTACCGCGTCCTCGGGATCGGCAGGTCTGACTTGACCGCGATCCGCTCCAGGGTCCCGTCCTTGTCCTTGCGCCGGCGAATGCGCGTCGGCTCGCCGCTCTTCGGATCGATCAACATGGCCTTCGAGTGATGGATCGGCGCGGCGAACGTGACGATACCGGCTTCGGCGTTCTGGGTGGCGCGGCGGTGCCGCTTCACCATGTTGATGCCGTCGATCACAATGCGCCCAGTCTTGGGCAGCACCCGCAGGATCCTGCCGCGCTTGCCCTTGTCATCGCCCGAAATGATCTGCACCGTGTCGCCCTTGGTCAGGTGCAGCTTGAGCCGCACGGGCGGCGCGTGCCGGATGCGCTTGACCTTCTTGTAGACCAGCGGCTTCATAGGCTACAACACCTCCGGCGCCAGCGAGACAATCTTCATGTAGCGCTTCTCGCGCAGCTCCCGGGCCACGGGCCCGAAGATGCGCGTGGCACGGGGCTCGCCGTGATCGTCGATGAGCACCGCGGCGTTCTCGTCGAACCGGATGTAGGAGCCGTCCTTGCGGCGGACCTCCTTGGCCGTGCGCACGATGACCGCCTTCGCGACGTCGCCCTTCTTCACCTGGCCGGTCGGGATCGCGTCCTTGATCGCGACGACGACCTGGTCGCCCAAGCTGGCGTACCGCCGCTTGCTGCCCCCGAGGACGCGGATCACGAGCGCCTTGCGGGCCCCGGAGTTGTCCGCGATACGAAGAATCGTTTCTT